>CAZXHO010000209.1:0-4750 GCA_964640365.1 uncultured Sangeribacter sp.
CAAGAGGGAGTTCACCGATAAGTGCAGAAGGATGCGCACCAATAGGATTGAAATATCTCAAAAGAATGCTCTTGATCGGAGCACCGCTCTTCACGTAGTCTTCGATGATTTCTTCAGAAATCTGTTTAGTGTTTCCGTAGGGTGAAGTTGCAGGTTTAATCGGAGCTGATTCATCGATTGGATTCTGATCTGGCTCTCCATAAACAGTGCAAGAAGAAGAGAACACTATACCTTTAACTCCAAACTCAGGCATAAGTGCGAGAAGGTTAATCAGAGTATTGAGGTTGTTCTTGTAATAAAGAAGAGGTTTCTGAACACTTTCACCAACTGCTTTTGAAGCAGCAAAATTAATTATGCCCTTAATTCCGGGATGGTCTGTAAACAGTTTTCGGAGGGTATTTATGTCAGTGCAATCGCCTTTAACAAATGCAGGTCTGATACCGGTAATAGCCTCTATGCCGTCAAGAACCGACTCATTGCTGTTAGATAGATTGTCGATGATGACAACATCATAACCCGCTTTCTGAAGTTCAACGGTTGTGTGGGAACCTATATAACCTGTTCCACCTGTAACAAGAATTTTTTCTTTCATGATTCAGAGAATTAGAAAAGTTTAGCAGGATATACACCTTCGTCGACCAGTTTCTGGAACTGAGCAACCGTTGCAGGACGGTCCGCTGCATAAGTAACACCAAACCATTTTGAAGGAGTTGGAAGAACCTTGAGATCTATCTTACCATCTTCAATAAGTTCGTTGACAACAGTTGGAATATAGAATTCAGCTTTCAGTTCATCGTGATTTTTTTCGAGGAATCGAAGGAATGACTCAACTGAATAGTCGAAATAATCAGGAGTAAAGCCCCACATGTTCATGGATACAGGAGCACCTTCCGGGAATGGCACCTCTTCTCCCTCTACCACTTGAATGAGTTTTCCGTCTTTACGCTCAATGCCGTGACATTCGGTTACGCCGGTTAGGTTTCCTTCTTCGCTGACTTCGCAAAGACCACGTGAAACGCCACCATTTTCGCTAAGAGTATTCTCAACATTGAAACCGATCATACAGTAGCAGTTTTTCTTTCCTTCCACTGAGCGAAGGAAATCTCCGAGAATCTGGAAGCTGTCTGCACCATAGTAATCATCAGCGTTGATAACAGCGAAAGGTTCCTTAATAACATCTTTACCCATTAGCACTGCATGATTAGTACCCCAAGGTTTCTTACGTTCAGGATTGGGTTTATATCCTCCCGGGATATCATAAATATCCTGGAAAACTACTTCCACAGGAATGTGTCCTTCATATTTTGAAATAACTTTGTCGCGGAATTCCTGTTCAAAGTCATGACGGATAACAAATACAATTTTACCAAATCCGGCGCGAAGTGCATCATATACTGAATAATCCATGATAGTTTCTCCGCTCGGGCCCAGTCCGTCAAGTTGCTTTAGGCCCCCATATCGGCTACCCATTCCGGCAGCAAGAATAAAAAGTGTAGGTTTCATAATAGGTTTGATTTTAAGTGTATTTAGGAATATTAGGTTTATCATATCGGCAGTACTGCCGGCTTTGGGGTTCTGACGGCCTGAGATAACAGAAGCATAAGGTCAAACAGAACGATTTTAGCATTTGCGTTTCTTTCTATGTCCGCAGCAGCTTTAGATATGTCTTCGCTCAATTTTTCCACGTTTCCTTCATGGATGAAGGGCGAAAACTTAAGACTGAATTCTTCCTCTTCCGGTGTCAGGAGAGAGATTTGAGGAATATGAAGGTTATATATAAAATTTTCTCTTACCATCCTTCCACAATAAGCAAGAAATCGCAACAGTTTTTCCCTTCCCATTGAAGCCATCTCTTCCGACAGAGATTTAAGTCGTTTTGCTCTCAGTCCATACGCCATTCTCATTGTCTCCTTAAACAAGGATGAAAACTCAAGAAGTTCTTCGGGATGACAGGCAAGCTCTTCTGCCTTTCCCATACTTCCTTCCGAAATTTTGGAAGCTGCCTCTGCAATGTTTTCAGAAATTCCTCTTTTAGAAATCAGATAGTTGCTGATATTATCATATGATAAAGGTAGCAAGTGAAAGCGTTGAGTACGGGAGAATATGGTGGGGAGAATTTTGGAATCGTCGTTGCTAACCAGAATAAAAAGAGTATCATCATATGGCTCTTCAATGAGTTTCAACAGTTTGTTAGCTGCTTCGGGTCTCATTTTTTCCGGAAGCCAGATCAGAAATATTTTGAAGTTTTCCTGATATGCCGATAAGGAAGCGCGTGCTATGAGTGCTTCGCTTTCTGTTACATATATTGAGGGTTGGGAATTCCCTGCCTGAATGATTTCATTCCATTTTTCAGGAGGCATGTAGCTCCAATTATCGAGCATATCTTTCCATTTGTCTATTATATCTTTTGAAATCTGCACTCCATCGCGCTTAACGATTGGGTAAACAAAATGGAGATCCGGATTATTGAGATTCTGATGTTGAATACATGAAGGACAAATTCCGCAGGAATCTCCGTTAACATGATTTCGACAATGGATATATTGTGAAAAAGCCCGGGCAAGTCTGAATTTACCAATTCCTGAAATTCCGGAAAGCAGAATGGCATGTGGAATCTTTCCTGCGTCAGCCATGCTTTTCAGAGCCTCAATTGTTTCACTATGTCCGGCTATATCGGAAAATTTCATGATATGTGATTGTTTTGCAAAAATACCCAATAAGTTTGAAAAATCCAAATGAAAAGGTTTGATACTGATAATTAAGAAATAAATACATGTCATTTTGAAACAAAACTTTTCAGTAGATTGTAGATTAAAAAATTAATTATCAATTTATCAGTTTTTTCATCGGTTTGAGGGACCCTCCTTTCACATTGATTATAGCACTCTCAAAATCATAAATTGCGAAAGCAAAGAATATTTAGTATTTTTGTAAAGGTAATCTTCAAGGAGGATCTAATGGTTTTAACAAGTTATTTTTCTAATGATACCCTTTCTTAAAGCAGTTGCAAAAGCTTATTCCTCACGATATTCCGATCTTTCGGAATTTTGTTTCCTTTTCCCAAATAAAAGAAGTGGAACTTTTTTCTTGAAATATCTAAAAGAGGAGAGTGGCTTTCATACTATTCTGGCACCTGAAATAAAAACAATCACAGAATTTGTGGCAGATCTTTCAGAAAGAGTAGTTGCTTCCCGTCTTGATCTTATTTTCAGCTTATATGAGTGTTATTGTGAACTTCGCAACATATCACACTCGGAAGATCCTCAGAAAGGAGCGGAAGATTTTGAACAGTTCCGAAGTTGGGGCGAAACGGTTTTATCAGATTTTAATGAAGTAGATCAATATCTCGCAGACGTTGAAAGTGTATTCAAGAATGTAAAAGATTTTAGAGAAATTTCTACTAATTTTCTCACAGAAGACCAACGTTCTGTAATGAATGAATATTTTGGAAGATCAGAGACAGGTGATCCCTCAAAATTTTGGCGCAATTTTGATAAAGAAGAAGATCAACTTTCAGAAGTGAAGCGTAGCTTTTTATACCTTTGGAGAAGTTTACTTCCGCTTTATAATGCCTTAAATGAAAAATTGGCATCCCGTGGTCTTATAACTCCGGGTGGAGCATATAGGTTAGCAGTCGAGAATCTAAAAGAAAAAGGTCGCGATATGCTTCCCTATAAAAAAATCATAGCTGTCGGGTTTAATGCCCTTAGCGGTGCAGAAGCTTCACTTTTCTTGGAACTTAGAGACTTTGATGGTTTTAATGGATATGATGACTTTGCTGATTTCTTTTGGGACGCCACGGGTCCGGTTTTTTCTTCCGGAATAAATTCTGCATCTCGTTTTGTGAAAACCAATTTAAAGAAATTTCCTTCTCCTCAGTGGGCTATACCGGCTATTTCTCTAAGCGATTCGAGTGAAATGCCAAAACTGAAGATTGTGGCTTCTCCTTCAAATTCAGCACAGGTTAAGATTGCAGGTAATGTCCTCGGTCACCTGAGACAAAGATTATCAGCAGAAGAGATTTCACAAGCGAAGGTGGCTATGGTACTACCGGATGAAAATCTATTGCTTCCAATGTTATATTCTTTGCCTGCCGGAATGGGAGATGTTAACTTGACAATGGGATATCCTCTTCGGCTTACTTCTGTAATCCCTTTCGTCAGACTTCTCAAATTACTCAACAGGAATCGCAAGGGAGTGGGTCAAGGAGCTTCATTCTATCATCGAGATCTACGTCTCTTTCTTTCACACCCTTTCTCACATGCGGCCTTCGGAACTTTAGTTATCAATCACCTCATTGGTTATATTGATAAACATCACAAGACTACCGTTTCTCTTAAAGAAATCCGAGACTTTACTCCTTTGGCAGCAGAGATGATTGATCTGCCGTTAGATACGATCACCGGCAAGGAGGCGGTTAATTTTCTTGACTCTATATTAAGGAAAATAATGGAAGCTGCATCTCAAAATGGTACAGATATGTTGAAATCAAGACTCGAAGTAAATCATATTCAAATATATAGAGATGCATTAAGAAGACTCGGAGAACTATTAGAGGAATATCATATACCAACAAACTTGAATACTATATTCCAACTTGCCGACCGTTTGCTTGCCGGAACAACTGTGGGTTTTGAGGGAGAACCCTTGACCGGACTTCAAGTTATGGGAACTCTTGAAACACGTTCAATAGATTTCGATCATTTGATAATCTTATCAATGAACGAACGTATTATGCCGTTACGTGCAA
>CAZXHO010000210.1:0-4703 GCA_964640365.1 uncultured Sangeribacter sp.
TGAAATACAAAGACTTGAAATCGGATGCCAACATAACTGGCTACGCAACATTTGACCTTTTATGTTGTGTACAACATAACAATTCGACAACTACATAGCAATGCAGTTTCAGATGATACATAAGAATATCAATGTAATAGTCATCACCATCAACTACCACATTGTATTGTCTACCGACATAGGCAAAACCATGACCAAGTTCCAGCAAGAACTCTGTAATTCGCTCGGCAAGACGTTTTTCAATGTCTCTTTCATGTTGCAGAGCCATAGTACCAATGAAACTGAAATTGTAAGGGTCTTTGAAGGCATATTGAGCGAGATCAGACTGATATTCCGGCAATGTTTGTGTAAAATTGGTAATGGCTTTTCCGACGGCTTTCATATATCCACCATTTATCTTTGACATCATAACATCGCGACTCCAGCCCTTACGGGTAGTCTCAAGGATATAGAAAGCACGTTCCGCATTATTCTTGATTTTCGGTAACATAGATATGTGGTGATACCAGCTTACAGTAGATAACGGAATATGCAGATATTTTTTATCTCGTGCCAATTCTACAAATACCTCTTGCGAAATTGGCAGATCCTTAAATTCTGCAAGTGGCACTTGCAGAATTGGGAAATCAGGATAGTTTTCTGCAAAACGCCTCATATAGTGCAGATTTCGAACCGAATAGCCTTTATCTTCTGGAAATTTACGAGTCAAATCCATGGACAACTGCTCTATTACCTGTGCACCCCAGCCAAGTTCGTTTTTCTTCCGAATGATATCATTCCCAATGCTCCAGTATAAGGAAAGCATATCGGTATTTACATGAATAGCCGCATTGAGTTTAGCATTCTCAATCAGTGTCACGATTTTTCTACGCCATTGAATGTAACCAACGGGCAGTTTTGATATATCTTTTTCTTCTGTCATTTTGCAAAGGTAATAAAAATTAGCAATCAACTCCTGACTAACAAATATTATGCGAAAATAATCATTATATCTCATCATGTTTGTATTGGCGTAAATGTGTCTTATCACAAAGGCATGACAGTTGAAAGTACTTAAGAATCTCGGATTTTTAATTAGTAAAGTAGGTATATTTTTTCTTAAGAGAAAAGATAGAGAAGACGGTGATGTTGCAAAATATTTATCACGAAAAACAACTTTCTTGCATGTCTGAAGACTTAAAAAGTTATTAATGGTAATAGATAAATATATTTTTCTAAATGGTTACGTTTTTAATTTATCCTAAATCTCTCTGATACTCTGAATAATCTGAGTGTTACATGAAACGTGTAAGAAAATTTTATAAACTATTACCGAGAGTATTAACGTGAAGATGTCGGTAATGAGATGTGACATGGAACAATGGAATAGGTACGGATGCGGAATAATACCGGAGGGGTTAGAATGGGGATTGGCGGCGCCGCTTTGAGCGGACAAGGGGTGTTATGGAGCCGAGGGATGAGAGTAGGCTATCTCTTACCTCTTTCCAATGGATTGATGCTGCGGGTAGACTGACTGATAACCACCCGTATAAGGCGGAGGCTATCAGATATTCGCGTAGGGTTTCGCGGATGCGTAATAGCACAACAGGAGTAACTGCACTTTCACGGAATGTTATGCTTAACATTTCGCCATTAGCAACCGTTGATTTTTCCGTGGAGGAAGGAATTTTGATAAGCGGGGAGAGCAGATGAAGCGCTTCGGAAAATGCGAGATCCAGAAGGCTGTTTATGCGAGGCAGATTGGCTGCCTCGCATATGTCGGTGGTGGGATGAAGGAGGTGGGCATTAGTGCCGTCTGCTTGCACATCGGCTGCTATGTATGCCATGTCTGCAATGTCAAGATGCAGGGATTGTCGGGAGAAACAAATTTGAGATAACATAGAATAATTTTGTTTTAGCGGAGATATTATATATTGGTAACTTTTTACTCAGTGCTTCTAACCGGACGTTTACGTTTGTTGATGGCTTCAGAGAGAATGCGCAGACACCCCTCGGCGAGCGCAGTATACTGGGGAGTATCAGCCTTACAGGTTATGGCAAACCATTCTGCGGTAGCCATGCTGACGATATACTGATGGGCAGCAGAAGCTATGGTGTCGACAGTGGCTGTATTATAGTTAGAAGGCATTGAAAGGGTAAGTTTGAGCGTGCGGTCAGCGCTAATAAGCGTGTTATTGGCTGAAGCACTCTCCGAATCGAGATATTCCCCCAAAGCAACCCGCAGATTGTTGAAAGCAGCCGAGATGCTTCGCAAAATCTGGTTGGCATTCTCATCGTCATCGTTTGCCTGCATATTCGCCACCTGTTCATGGTTAGTGCCGTCGTGACGGCTTCTGCCGGTGAGGTAGGTTTTATTCTGGATGTCGTAGATGATCTCTTGGAGATCAAGCTGAATTTGAATTGTTTTCATAATTGTCTTTAATTTAGGTTTTATTGTTCGAAGACACGCATATTAGATTTTCGCTGAGGTCTTTTCCGGTAATATAGCTTGCGTTCGGCTTCAGTGAGCTTTGCCGAAGCTTCGCGCCCATATTCTTCAGCGCGTTCTTTCAAGACCATCCGGAACCAGCGGGCCGCTATGGAAGCCACCAGAAAAGAGAATAAATCGGTCTTCAGCGAGGGTGTAAGACTGTCGTCATAGGCACCGCTCGTCTCAAGGGAGAGCGTGAGTCTGTCGGAAGTATTTACAGCCGAGGTTACAAACCGCTTCAGTTTCTCGATCAGCTCAGAACAAGCCATCTCCCAATACCGCTGCAACAGACCGGAATCCTCCTCAACAGTTGCCACACGGTTGAAAGCCGTTGCAGCATCCTCAGATTCGTTTTTGACGCCGGTATAGGCAGTGGTTTTAGCCAATTCTTGAAAAATTTCAGCATTCGTGAAACTTAAATTAATATATTTCATAGATTTGCTTGTGTTATTAAAGAAATATTGCTAACTTTGCTTTAAAACATTACAATATGGAGACACTAAAAGATCGCCTTCTGTATTTCCTTAAAGCCGAGGGCATAAACAACAGTCAGTTTGCGCGCCTCATAGGGGTTTCGGGAGCTTATCTTAGCTCCATGCGAAAGTCGATGCCGGAAGAGAAGATAGCCCGGCTACTGCAGGCATTTCCCCGCCTCAATCGTGATTGGCTCATATATGGAGAAGGAGAGATGCTGTTACCCCTTAAAAATGAGCCGGAAATGCCGGCACGTCCTGAATATCTCGTGCCGCTTGTGCCGGTGGAGGCATTCGCGGGCAGTCTGCAGGATTGGTCGGAGGGTGTGGAACTGGAAGACTGTAAGAAGATTGTCGCTCCATTGAAAGGGGCGGAACTTGCCATCAATGTAAATGGCGACAGTATGGAACCGAATATTCCCAACGGATCAGTGCTCTTTCTGAAAAAAATAAATGAAAGGGTTTTTATTCCGTGGGGACATCCGATGGTGATCGATACAGAAAACGGTGTGCTGGTGAAGGTTGTGGAACCATCGCCGGAAGGTGGTGATTACATAGAGGCAAGGAGCTACAATCCTAAATACGCTCCACTTCAGATACCGCAGTCGAGCATCTATAACCTCTACCGGGTGCTTGCTACTTTTCACACTACCCTTACTCTGTAAGATTGCCTGAAATGTAGGCGGCAATGCGTCGCAGACATTCCCTGTAAGCGGCGGAAGGAATTTTGATTTCGTCCGCCGCATTTATTTTCGGCGCCGGCATATACCATCCATCTGCAACTGAGGCTCCATTGCCACAAGGATATAACCTCAGTGCATTTCTGCCCTCAGCATCTAAATCCATGAATGCCAGAGGACGGGAGGGAGTGGCACGGAGCCCGGGAAATTGGCTGCGCTGAAGCGTGCGCAGCCAATGTGAATGGGTAAGTATCTCCCTTACCGGTGTCTCCCAGTCCGGAAGTGAAATACTGTGGAGCATCAGAAAGTCATCGGGCAGCGTGAGTAGCGTTCCGTCTTTAACGGAAGGTGTACATTGTGCGGAAAACCGGCGCCAACCGGTAAGCCTGTCGCGGGGAGTCGCCAGAATTGCAGAGGCGGCTGTCTCTTCAAGTTCAGCCCTGATCCTGTCGCCAAGGGAAGGGAATGGAGAGAAATCTCCATCCACCTCACCCGTGTCTGCTCCGAGGAGCAGAGCGACATCGCGGATTATATCCGTGGTTTTCATCCCTCAATTATAAAGATTTTACCATCAAGGAATTCCCGGGAATTCTCGATCAGATGCTGTATGGCAGGTGCCGAGGTTGAGAATTGGGCAGCTATAATGCCGTTGGAACCCATTCTGCCACCGGTGAAATGTATTTTTACGGTTGCCTCACCGGCGGGTAGCGCAAGATGCCATTCGAGAAGCCCTCTTGCTCCATATGTTTTTTTCGAAATTTTATTCATTGATATCTATTTTTTATTAAAAGGAGAAAGACTGTGAAGTGAGTATGTTAGGTTGCCGTGCCGCTAACGTCTGTCTGTCATGATTCTGAAAAAGGGAGTTCTTCGTTTGTGATTTGCGCCCATGTGGCAGCTCCCTCGCTTAAGGTTGCTCTCCAGATCTGACCGGCGCGAGCAGAAGAAGATATGGCGGGACAATCGTTTGTAAGATAGAGCGTCATGCCGTCAGTCACATCTTTAGGAGCAATGGCTTTATCCCAAAGCATAAGGCGTTTGGCAGCCGAGTCGGAAGAATCGGATTCACCGTCTATCCAA
>CAZXHO010000211.1:0-4684 GCA_964640365.1 uncultured Sangeribacter sp.
TGATCATTTCAGAATTATCCTTTTGTTTTTGCCATCTGTTTATTTTTGCTGCCAGAGAATCAAGTCCATTTCTGACACCCCAAGAAGAATATTGGTCAAGGCTGAGTTTCATGCCGATATCAAGGTGAGGATAATAAGATTTATTTAGCTCAGCTACGTCAGAATCAACGATGGTCATAGGAATTTCACCTTTATCTACCATTTCAATCAGATCTTCCGTTATCAAAGAATCACGGCTTATGGGCACAATATTAATACCTCCACCCAATTCTTCATCAAGATTTAAAAGTCTGAAATGGTATTTTGAATCCTTCTCTACATAAATAGTCTTTCCCACGAGGTCAGTAACGTCTGAAATCCTGTCTTTTCCCGATGGTTGTACAAGAACTTGCCAAGTAACCTCTTTCCTTCCACAATGCTTTAGGCGTTTATTATATTCTTCAATAAATGGTATTGGATAAGCTGCAAGGTCTGCTTCTCCATCTTCGATGATTTTCATTAGAGATTTAAGAGAAGGGGCTACTTTTAAATCAAGCACTGCGTTTAGTTCATCTGCAAAAATTTTTACATTTTCATAATCAAATCCCATTTCCTGTCCTCTGTATTTAAAGTAGGAAGTTGGTCCGGAAATAGTGACAACTCTTAGAGTATCTATTTTTTCTTCTGGTATTATTTCCTCTTCTTCAATAGTCTTTTTATTATTATTCGCACATCCATTTGTGACCATCAATGCCGATAGTAATAAAAAAGGATAAAAGAGATTGAAAATTCTCAGGGTATTTGTTTGGGATATATACATAGATCAATTTAATTGTGAATAACACTGATAATAGTAATGAAACTAATTATTATCAGTATATTGATATAAACTACCTGCTAACTTACAAAATTAATCAAAATACCTGTCATATAATAATCTCACCGAAATAAATAACATGATCAATATATTAAAAGGTTATATTTCGTATTTTTATACGGTATTAAACCTATTATTAAAATATAGTGTTATTTTATAGTAAAAACTATTGGTACTATTCAAGATTGTCTTGACAGTTCACTTCCGTCCATGGGATATACTGTAACATATGCAGCCGGAAACTTTATATTGATTTTTCTCGGGTATTAGTCGCACTCGTAGTTTAGATATATTTATGTATATTCATTATGTAACCAAATGGAGTGGTGAAGTTTTAGTAATTATCATAGCATAAGTAAGGGGTTAGCTCGGTCGAGATAACCCCTTACTATAAGGAAAACCAAATTGTAAATTTGCGATGCGTTTAAAATGAATAAATTTACGGTATTGATTTTATAATTTCCTAAGTGTTATGTCTATTATTTTTCTTCAAGCCCGAGATCTTTGAATGTTCTTGGAGCCGGAGTTTTAGGAAGCGGTTTTCTATCCTTAAGCTGTTGCATAGCTACTTCAATAGCTTTTTCCAGCTGCTGGTCAATTCCCTGCTGTTCTTTGATGGGATCATTGTCGATAAGAATATCAGGATCAACACCATGATTTTCTACTATCCATTGACCTGTCTTTGCATCAAAGTTAGTAAAGAAAGGAACCCTTACGTCAGTACCGTCCATATATGGTAGTGATCCGCTGATGCCGATAATACCTCCCCAAGTTCTTGTTCCGATCACTGTACCGAGGTTATTTGCCTTAAAGCTCCATGGGAAAAGGTCGCCGTCAGATGCAGAATATTTGTTGATGAGAAGAACCTTCGGTCCTACATGAGTGGCATCAGGGATTGTACCCACCTTTGAAGAAGTACGGCTCATGGTCATTCGGTAAGGAGAACGGAGAAGACGTTCTATAATCATAGGTGATACATTGCCACCTCCATTTGCACGGTCATCTATGATGAGAGCTTCTTTATCAAGCTGAGGATAGAAGTATCTTGCGAACTCATTCAGACCTTCAGGACCCATATCGGGAATATAAATATATCCCACTTTTCCACCGGAGGCTTCCTCTACACGTTTGATATTATTTTGTACCCAGTTATAGTGGTAAAGAGCTGATTCATCTGCTATAGGATTGATTACTATCTTTCTTGCACCTTTGTCGGAAGAAGTAGAATTGATTGTAAGTTCAGTCGGTACGCCGGCTTTTCCTACCAATAAAGTATATATATTGTCGGTTTCGGTAACAGGTACACCGTCAATTGCTATGATATAGTCACCTTCGCTGACTCCGAGTCCCGGTTCTTCTAACGGAGACTTAAGAGTTGCACTATAAATAGCACCCGGTATTATTTTATCAATTTTGTAATATCCGTTTTTATCCCTGCTCAATTCAGCACCAAGGAGTCCCATAGAAATTCTATCTATACCTTTTACCTCTCCCGGATTAACATAAGCATGACCGCAAGCAAGCTCACTGATCATCTCCCCAATGATATAATTAAGGTCGTAACGGGTCTTGGCATATGGTAATAATACGGCATATTTCTCTTTAATTGCGTTCCAATCCACTCCGTGCATGTTTTCGAGATAGAAGCCGTCGCGGAATGCTCTCCACACCTCGTCAAAAATCTGGTTCCATTCCTGATTATAATCAACCGGAGCCATGAGATTAGCAAGGTTGACAGCATCATTAAGATTAGCTTTGGAGGTCGGGAAATCTGTAACATAGATTTTGCCCGCTTTGCGGAAGGCAGCTTTCTTACCGTCAGCAGCAACTGTCATAGATGCATTCTCGGCTACCGTCTCAGGCTTATTTTTGTTGAAGTCGAAAACATTGACACCATTTGCGCTTCTGTACCAAACTTTATCACCTTTTCCGTATAGAGGGGAATAATAACCTGCACTTAATGGCAACTTCAGTAATCTTCCCTGAATGCCCTCTACATCAATTTTGACAGAATTATCAGTTTTTTCTGCAGTATTTTTAACCGGTGATTTTTTCTCGGATTTGTTTTCTGCTTCAGAGTCACTGTCATCTGATAATAGAAGAGGAGAAGGGGTATCCTTACTTAAAAGTGCCATGTAAAGACCTCCGAGCCGAGTATATACATGGTTCCATTCAAGGCTTCCGTAGGTAGGATTAAAGTCTCTCTCTGAAGTAAAATATAAATATTTACCGTCAGAGCTGAACATCGGAGAAGATGAAGAATACCACTTTTCGGTTACAGGATATTCTTTGCCGTTGGCCATATTATAAAGATAGACTACGCTCATGTTATTGTCTCCTGATTTTGTATAACTGATCCAATTTCCGTCCGGAGAAATATCAAACTGGCGGAATTCACCTTCGGGATTCTGCATGAGTATCTTTTTGGCTCCGGATGGGACAGCAACCTCAACCATTCTATTCTTACGGTCTGTATAGATGATTTTGCCGGCATCAGGTGTCCACTGGAAATTCCTGATATATGTGTCATTGTTTTTAGTGAGCTGAACAGGATTTCCTCCTTCCAATGGTTGTAGCCAAATCTCCGATTCTCCGGTTATATCGCCAATGTATGCAATGTATTTGCCATCCGGACTCCAGCTGGCATTTCTATCATTAGACCCCGGAGTACGAGTGATGTCTCGTGTCACCCCTTTGCCAACAGGGACATCGAAAACTTCACCACGTGCTGTTACAGCCAGTCTATGACCTGCCGGAGATAATGAGAAAGAAGTAATATTTTTTGAAACATTCTTCAGCTCATTTCTTGCAATAACATTGTCTGAAGTAAGATTGATATTAACTTTCTCCGCCTTGCCTGTTGCAGGATCAAAACGGTAGATATAGCCACCGTTTTCAAAAACGATAGTTTTTCCGTCTGAACTCGGAAATTTAATATCATATTCAGTAAAATCAGTTACTTTCCTTGTCTGTTTGGTATTGGTGTCATAAGCAAACAGATTCATGGTGTTGTCTCGGTCTGAAATGAAATAAATGTCCTTACCGATCCACATAGGAATGATGTCCTGTGCCACGTTATCTGTGATATTCTCCACAGTCTGCTTTTCGGGATCGTAAATCCAGATATCATCAGCCATACCGCCGCGATAGTATTTCCATGTTCTGAATTCTCGCATCACACGGTTATATGCTAATTTCTTTCCATCCGGAGAGAAGCTGCAGAAACCACCTTCAGGAAGAGGAATCATTTCGGGCATACCTCCCTGTGGGCTAACTTCCCAAAGTTTACCCTGAAAACTACTTCCGATTCGGTTACGGTAAACTATGCTTTTCCCATCGGGAGACCAAGTCATAACCATATTGTTTGGTCCCATACGGTCACCGAGATCATCTCTTGAATTGGTTGAAGTATAAGTTAGACGCTTGGGTTCTCCTCCGTCGGATGGCATTAGATACACTTCGGTATTTCCATCATATTGACCGGTAAAAGCTATCTGACTGCCGTCGGGAGAAATTCTTGGGAAAATTTCATAACCCATATGTGAGGTTAGTTTTTTTGCATCTCCTCCGGTAGCCGGAACTGAATAAAGGTCGCCTGCATAACTAAATACAATCTGATTTCCACTAATTGTAGGAAACCGAAGCAGGCGTGCTTCATTGGCTGTCATTGCAGAAGGCATCAAAATACCTACAGCGATGAGTCCATTGAAAAATAATTGCTTCATAATGTTTAATTTAAAATAAATTATAATTATATCCGTATTTATTAAATCAGAAAAATTACATAAGGAAAAGCGATAATTATAATATTTTTGAGATTTTTTTCTT
>CAZXHO010000212.1:0-4659 GCA_964640365.1 uncultured Sangeribacter sp.
ATACTCAAAATCCATCAAAAACAAGCAGAATAATTCCAGTTTTTTATTCTACAGTGAAAATCATAGCTATGCGTAAAGAGGGAAAGGACTACAACGACAAATGCACCATCAACCTCGCATTCTACTATAAGGATCATAACTATTACCCCGTTACTCAGACTTACCATTCCTCCTGCCTCTAATCTACAAATCCGACCTCTCCTCCTTGCACTTATAATTTATTATATGACAAGTTTGATTTTTTTATCAAGAAATTTACCTAAATGTGTAGATATAAGAAATATAACCCGTTCTATTATGAAAAAGAAATATTATATAATTTTCATATTAGCTATTCTGGCTGTGCCGATATTATTGAATTTCAGTATTCAATAACGAAGTATAGTTAAGGTAATCGGAGACTCAAACTTGGCTATCTTTTTGGCCTCCTTTAGATGCGCAATCGCATCTTTCGGTATGAATGCAATAACATACTATAATCTACAACAAAACAATCCCAAATGGATGAAAGAACGTCAATGGCAAGAAGAACATAGACTTTTTAAGTTGTAGAGTTATAGTGTATAAGAAGGCTTTTTTCCTCCTGATCTATAATCCAAGTAAAATTGATGCCCATAATGTATCTATTGTATCTGGAGATTATGTGAGATTAGGACAAAAGCCAATCGAGAGGAAACTCTTAAGAGACTATATACCCATAACCGAAGCTCAAAATCCTGCACATTCTAAAACCAATAAGATTGATAATGCGTGAATAACAGCAGAACCACACACATATTGCGAGGACTTAACTGTTCTCACCATATGATGATATATCAATAATATGCTCTTTTAATTTCTGAATGTCAGACAAACAGAATGTTAACATAGTCTGTTGATTAGGAAATCTCGAAAAATTTTCGTAATTTTGTAATTTAAAACGCGCTTGCTCAGATGAAAAACTGACCAATGTAAATTAAAACTTATATAAAAAAATTAAAGGGACTACCTTGTAGCCCAAAAGGTTTAACCTCCGGTGTACCTGTGAGGAAGCTGAATTATTTGTTTCATATTAGATATTTATACAAAAATGCTGAAGGGACTATCTTTATTTGCGAGTGCTGGTATTGCCGAGATGAATCTTGGCAAGTTCGCAAACATTGTTGTCGCAAATGAATTATTATCCATAAGATGTAAGGTTCATAAATTTTGGCATCCTACAGTTGATATGATATGTGGAGATATAACCACAGATGAAATTAAAAATACAATCATAGATAAATCTATTGAAAAAAATGTAGACTTTATTCTTGCCACCCCTCCGTGTCAAGGAGTCTCCTTAATCGGTAAGAATAAAAGAAATGCTCAGTGGATTAATGACAAACGTAATTTCCTTATTTTTCATGCTTTAGATATTATTGATATAATAAAGCCTAAGGTCGTAATTATTGAAAATGTGGACCGTTTTGCAAAAATGATGTTCCCTTTCGAAGATGATTTTCTAAATATTGAAACGATTCTGAAGAAGAAATATTCAAAAAAATATTCAATTAATGCCCATATTTACAATTCTGCTGATTATGGTGTGCCACAAGCTCGCAAAAGACTCGTTATAGTACTGTGTGATAAGGATTATACTTTTGAGGTGCCTATTAAAATTGGCAAACAAATTACCGTTGAAGAGGCTATTGGCAATTTACCATCATTGGAAGCGGGTCAGACCTCAACTCTCAAACATCATAATGCGAGACCTCATACACAAGACCATATACTTATAATGCAACACACACCAACGGGTAAGTCTGCGTTCCAAAATGATATCTTTTATCCTAAAAAGAAAGATGGAACACGAATTACAGGCTACCCATATACTTATAAAAGAATTGACTGGGATAGACCGGCGCCAACGATTACAATGCGAAGCGACACTATTTCTTCCACTCATTCCGTCCATCCGGGGCGGTTGCTCCCCAATGGATTATATAGCGATGCTCGTGTTCTTACTCTTCGTGAGTTATTTATATTAACTTCTATTAATCCCGATATTGAGTTACCTAATTTTGCCTCCAGCAGTCAAATACGATATATGGTGGGTGAGTCTGTTCCTCCTTTATTAATGGAAGTAATTTGTGATAATATTAAACTTAAAAGAATATGAAAGGAGCTTCTCTTTTTTGTAGTGCAGGGGTGGCAGAAACCTACTTTGCTGATAATGGAATCGATATAGTTATTGCTACTGAACTTGTGCAAAAAAGATGTGATATTCATAAATGGCTATACCCTGATTGCGAAGTTATTAGTGGAGATATAACAAATGCAGATATATTTGAGGAGGTAAAGAACCGCATAATTGAAAAAAACTGTAAGTTTTTATTGGCCACACCTCCTTGTCAGGGCATGAGTACACTAGGTAAAAAGGATTATGTAAAAGATAAACGTAATTATCTTATCTTTTATGTTTTAGAAATGATAGATAATTGTGATTTTGATTTTATTCTAATTGAGAATGTACCTAAATATCTTGAATTATACTTTCCCTATAAGGATGGATTACATACCCTTGTAGAAATAGTACAAGATAAATATGTAGATACTTACAATATTGAGGCTTTTATTTTAAATGCCAAGGACTTTGGTGTCCCTCAAAGTAGACCACGTGGTTTTATTAAAATTTGGAAGAAAGGTCTATCTTGGTCTAATCCCAAAAAACAAAGTGAGATCACTTTAAGACAAGCAATTGGACACCTCCCTTCATTAGAAGCTGGAGAAGATAGTGGTATTAAATGGCATAAAGCGAAACCCCTTAATGAACGTTACGCTTTAGCCATGAAACATACTCCGGAAGGGAAATCAGCATTTCTCAATCCGGTTTATTATCCCAAAACTGCGAATGGTACACGAATGAAAGGATTCCATAATACATTCGCTCGAATGAGATGGGATGAACCATGTCCTGCTAGAGCTATGAACAGCGGAAATATCGGAAGTCATAATAATGCTCATCCTGGGCGCCCTATGCTAGACGGTACTCGTTCTGACGCACGCGTATTGACACTTCGCGAACTATTCATCGTATCATCCTTACCTGCTGATTGGAACTTACCTGATTGGTGTTCGGATCAATTTATCAGAGAGATAGTTGGAGAAGCGATTCCTCCCAAATTTAGTGAAGCGATTATTAAAGGGATAGAAAAATGATGGAATTATTGCGTACCACTGAACATCGGTGGACTATTGATAAGAATGTTAATGATAAGAGTATCCTCACTGAATTTGCAGCTTTAATGGCAAACAAACGAGGTGGCTTCACTCTGGATGATCTTGTAGATGATACTATTTATCAAGGGCGTACTCAAGAGCCGGGAGCTGAATATAATAAAGGATCAAGCATTACAACAGGAGTAAGGCTACTTCAAGCAAAATACTATATGTTCGGGTACGATGTAAACGATAGAGAAACAGGACAAAAGAAATTCATGCCCTCCCCAATGCTTCTTAATTGTATTGAGACGGATGATTTGAATATTCAAGCGCAAAATTTCTTAGTGAATCTTTTTGCTATTCAATATCCTAATCCGGCTAATAGGACACCTGATTGTTTTGAAATTTATGCAGGCCGTTTGATAGTTAATTTACTTCTTGATTCACGTTTACAGTATCGTCTATACATAGATGAATGTATATGGTTCTTACCTTTCTTAGAAAGAATGACCCCTGAAATCTATCAAGAATTGATTGATAGTATTCTTGAATACCGTAGATATTCTTATGAACAAAAGTTGAGCCTATTCCAATCGGTATATGATTGGAACCATCTGTTTGCAAATGTAACCCATGAGATGAATTATTACTTCCTTCGACTTTTCAAGAATATGGGAGTTTTCAACTTGATTGGGGATAATTCTCATAATGGAGGACGCTTATTCAGATTCCTTCATTCCGAAGCTGGTGGTAATAAAACCTATCGAAATACTGCCTATGATACACATAAAAAGTTTTCAGGTTATGTAGAGCTTTCTAATGCGGTTTTTATGGCTGCCTCTAAACTGTCTAATAACTTTTCACTTTTTGACATTCCTACTAAGCAAACCGATGAAAATATCTATAATCTTCAAGATTGGTATACTTATCTTTATGAGATAGAACCACTTCCTTATCTTGCCTGCATAAATACAAATATTGACCGAAAAAGTGAAATACAAGCTATTGTCTACGAAATGGTTAGGGCTTCTAAATATGGTAGTCATGATGGAAAAGAGTTTGAAAATGCGCTCAAACCATTTATGGAACTTTTTGAGGAAACTCTTGATGTGGAAATTATCGCCGGAGCCGGGAATACGGATCTCCTATGCACGATGGAAGAGCAACCCTCTAACCGGATATATAAGATGAATGTAGATGCAAAAACGCGCAATAATGGTTTACAGGAACTTAACGCAAGTAGGCTTACACGACATATCCGTAAACATGGAGCAGAATTCTGCATTGTCGTAGCTCCTCGTTTTGCATCAGGCGTTAAACAGGACATTGCAAATTCTAAAGTAGTTGTTGTCAAATCAGAAGTACTTGGTAACTATTGTTATCTAGAATGCACCCAATCAAATAAACGAGCAGCTGATTTTACATCAATTCGCAAAATTATTGATGCTAATCTAGGTCGTGATATAACGGCTCAAATTG
>CAZXHO010000213.1:0-4648 GCA_964640365.1 uncultured Sangeribacter sp.
CTGTCTGAATTCTTTCGCCGTGAGACCTTCAACCTTAATCATCGGACGGAACACAATCTCTACATCATGACGCCTCGCGATTTCAAAATAAGGTGATTTCTCTGATGTTGGCTGAGGTTGTGAAACCAATATCTTCTTTATTTTCATCATCTTATTATTTTAGCACCATTATGTCGCCAGTCACTTAGACTGTCGCTGTATATGAAACGTAACCGATAAGCCAATGTTTTTCCGATACGTTTCCCAGAATTAGCTAATCCAGAAAACCGCATATCCACAAGGCTGCTAAGTAGGTAAGAATCAAAGGAACTATTTCTAGACTGCAAAGGTAATACAAAAAAAGAAGCCATGAGGATATTTGGGTAAAAAAAATCTTGAATCCTTTCCAAATGAACACTATTTTTGACAAAATGAAGGTTCCAAGGGCTATCCACAACAAAATTTCGGTCCATTCATGCCAGCATATCATCAGCAAAGCAAGAGGCAAATAGATAAAACTTAACAAGCCTTGACTCGCCGTGTAACCTTTCAGCCACATCCGGGCATGAACACCGTCGGAAAAAACACTGCCAACCATGAAATAGGCGAGTGCCATAAAACATGTGTAGACTATACCCACTCCCATACATACTCCCAGCGATGCTGCATGGTCGGTGAACAATACCTTAACGCCGGAGGTGAAAACGGGATCGGATGGAGCCGTAAGGCATAGCAGACCATATAAGAGCACTCCTGCTGAACAGCTCCACATCAAATTCAAAAGCACGAGGAAACTCGTTTCCCTGACGGTTTCATCAAACACATTGCTCCTAAGCCTTACTTCCACAAGATTACGCAGAAGCGCCGTGACGTATTTCCTACTGTTGTGAAACCTTATGCCTATGATGCAAAATAACAGCAGGAGAGTTGCAACAATAATCGACATTCCAGTCTGTGAGGTTTGCCTCATCTGCACGTCAGGTCGCACAGGAGCAGTCAGGAGTATTCCCAAGGAATGGGTGGAATGAAGACTATCTGCATGTACGGTATCGACCGCAATACTGTCAGTTGGAATTCTTGCGACAGGAATCCTGTAGACCGGTCTTTGTGGCACGTTTTCGGTAGTGACGGAGGAATCTGCAACTACATCGGGAGCTGAACTGATCGTATCAATCCGCACACTATCCTGCCCCCCGGCGCCATGGACAGGCACTGTGTCCTGTTCCACAACGTTTTTTACGGTTTTCAGGCTGTCGGGCATACTCATAACCACCCTTCTTTTTTATACCATTCTACGGCATGTCTTACCCCATCACGGAGATCTATACGTGGAGTGAAACCAAAGCCCTTCTGTGCTTTGGAGATATCAACCGCCCAATTCCGTTGTTTAATTATATTGAATTTATCGCGGTTGAGAGTAGAAGGCTTCATCCGTGCAACGCCCCATTTTTCTGCTATAACAGACACTATCTTTACTCCCCAGAGGGGCATCGCTATGCCTATAACATGGCGCTTCCCTACCGCGTCTGAGGCTATGTGGCGGAATTCTTTCTGTGTGTAAGTGCGCGGCTCAGCTATATTATACGTTTCTCCCGTTACTGACTTTTCAAGTGCATCATACACGGCACATGCCAAATCTTCTACATATATAAAACTCAGCAATTGCTTCTTATAGCCGACAGAAAAATCCACACCTTTCTTAATGGCTTCAAACATAAGAAAATAATCCTTGTCGCGTGGTCCATATATGCCGGTGGAACGGAATATGATATGGGGGATACCACTCATAGCCAGATGCATCTCAGCCTTGAGCTTCGAAGCACCGTAACGGGTATTCGGGTGAGGAATCATCTTTTCTGTGAAAGGCGCATAACCTTTTTCATCACCGGGTCCCACCGCCGATAATGAACTCATATATAGGAATTTTTCCGGCTCCATATCGGATGCTTTAAGTGCATCCGTGAATCTGCGGAGGTATTCATAGTTTATTTTGGAAAAATCCGAAAAGCTAAGACATTTGGTGGCTCCAAGGTTATAAATTATCCAGTCCCATTTTCCTCCGTCGGGAAAAGCCCCCTTGAGTTGGTCTGCCAATCCTGCCGGATTATCAAAATCAAGTTCGAGCAAATGTATCCTTTTATCCTGAAGATACTTGAGAGAAGTCGAAGCACGTACACCCGCCCAAACATCATAACCCCGGCGGAGGCCCTCTTCAACGAGAAAGCCACCGGCAAATCCACCGGCCCCCACCACCAACACCTTTTTATTTTCCATCTACACTCACTATTTTCAAGGTAGGATCATAAAACTTCAAACATATAACCATTATCCTTCAGCCATTCAAGGCTTTCAGGCAAGGCCGTTTTTATGCGCGGAAAACTCTTAACTGAGTCATGAAACACTATTATCGAGCCGTCGCGCGTATATTTCTTAACATTCTCCACTACATCCTCGGGGGTCAGATGGCGGCTGTAATCACGCGTAACAAGGTCATACATAATAACCTTATAATGATTTTTGAGCGCTTTCAGCTGTCCGCCCTTTAGGAGTCCGTGAGGAGGACGGAACAGATCGGAACCAGTGAGCCGAGCACATTCTGCAGAATCCCACAGATAGCGAAAAGTACTCACTCTCACTCCCTGAAGATGATGGAGGGTGTGGTTGCCTACGGAATGACCGCGTTTCTTCACCTCCATGAGCAATTCGGGATGGCGCTCCACATTTTGGCCAACCATGAAAAATGTGGCTTTTACACCATACCTGTCAAGCGTGTCGAGCACCCAAGGAGTAACTTCGGGGATAGGACCGTCATCAAAAGTGAGGTATACTCTCTTTGGCTCTCCCTTTGAAGATGGCAAACGGAATATGGCCCCCGGAAATAACCACCGGAACCATTTCGGCGGACGTTCAATCAGCATAATGTCTCAGATAGAAAACCTGGAATATTTCCCGGAATTACTAAAGAGCTATTTCGGGATGCTGACGCGAGAACTCTTCGCCGAGACGCTTGGTGCGTTCCATATCCAATTTATTGTAGGAGTCAAATTTTTTCAACATGTCGTCTGTTCCTCCCACACTCTTGAAATATTTAAGCGCAGCAAAAAGCATCGAATCTATTGTCCGCTCATCTTCTCCCCTGCCGGCATATTGATCGGCAGGAAGGACTGCCAATTCATTGGCAATCTCACAATATTTGGCTATTTCCTCGGCATAGCTTTCGAGACTCACAGACTCGGAGTCAGAAACATCGGAAGAAACATAGTCTTCACTACTACCACCGCCATAGGCACGACGGTAGTTTTTCTCCAGTTCACCCATCGTGAGCCCATATTTCTTCACCAGTTCCTCTACTTTCTTACTGTCACCTCCGAATTCCTCATACATCGTGCTGAAATGATAGAACTGATACGGGATGTGGCTCGATTCGATAGTAAGCGAAGGATTGCCGAAACGTAATGCCACCTCTCTGTTGTATGCAAGATAGGGAGCGTAACGTTCAAGGAGATTCCAAAGGATTCCGAGACCTCTTTCGGTTAATTTCTTGTCATTAAGCCTATCCTCTTCTCCGAGTTCGCAATACACTTGTCCGAGTGCGGAAGATATGCTTACTCCATATGGAGCAGTAGTCTCCGGAAGATTCTTCTCAATCAAGTCTGCCACTTCGAGAGCTTTCTTATAATCCTCATTTGCCTGAGGAGTGCCTCTGTGCAGATCACCCTGATATATGAGTTCGGAAGCAACGTCAAGCATTGACGAACGGGTTGTCAGCAACATCCTGCGCGCTGTTTCATCAAAGTAGGGCACTTTGCCGTCTTTGGCATCGGCACCTCCCCAACGGTATTTTTTTGTCACCACATCATATGCCCGGTCAGCGCGTGCCGGTAAGCCTTCCTGGACAGTTGGAACAAGCTGATGTGTCATACCAGTTGAACGCATATACGGAGTTAGACCTACATGATAATCCGAACCTACTGTATGAACCCAGTAGATCGGACGTGGCCAACCGTTTGCAGCATTCGTAGCCACTATATCGAGCATCAGAATCTCACCAAGGCTAAGATATCCTTTGTTCTGATATGTTTTTGTGCCGCGAAGATTTATCAATATGTTGTCCACAATGTTTGCGGTGTCTGAGGGAGCAACAAGACCTCTTGCCACAACAGCTTCTTTATTAACCGGGATGCTCACCACTGCACTCGGCATAGTCGGATACCCTGTTTCTGCACGGCCTGAACCTTCGTAGACAAGCTTAAGGCTGCTCAAAAGATCGGCAGGAGCGTTTTCACGTCCCAGAATTGTCACATCCGTACGTCCATAGGCATAATCTTTAGGAGTTGCCGTGAAATCCACCGGTGCCGAGTCATATGCCTGTTGACGCATCTGATTGGCATACCAGTCAGAATTCAGATAGCTCAGGTTTATTATCCTTACATCAGGACGTACACCTTCAACCTCCTGAACATACCACAATGGGAAGGTATCGTTGTCGCCATTGCAGAACACTATTGCATTCGGCTCAAGACTTTCAAGATAGTTGATGGCAAAATCACGTGCCGCAAAGCGATGGGAACGATCATGATCATCCCATGTCTGGCTCACCATCTGTAGTGGAACCACAAGACCAACTATGGCAGCTATTATAGCAGCCGTGCGTGATAATTTTCCAAGA
>CAZXHO010000214.1:0-4644 GCA_964640365.1 uncultured Sangeribacter sp.
GCAGCAAGGCTCGCACTTCGCGCACCACTTCTAAAAAACGCACCACCCGCAGCAGGGTAATTTCCTCAGCCCTAACAGAAATAATCCTCACTGGCGAGCAAACGAACAGATATTCCTCAAAATTAAAAACTAAATCATTATGAGTACATAACCCCTTGATCTTAATTTCATATCATAATTAAACCGTTGAGTTGTCAATTAAGGTTTCTGTCAATGATTAGGCACTGAACCCTCTTTTAATTGAAAGGATGCAATGTTATGTATAAAATTAAACATCTCCATTATTATTGCATTTTGATTTTATACGCAATCTTTACCCTAACTAACTTCCGTAAGTGTCCCCTACTCTCTTTATCTTAAATCTTCCCTTATTTAGTCTTAAAACTGAAATTGATGGAGTGATAATGCAAAATATAATAAGTATCTTTGCCTTACAGAGAGCTCTCTAAAATTATTCGCTGATTTCAATTAGTTATGAAAAATTTCAGAATTAACTCCATCTTGTTCTTATCTGTCATTGCAGTGATTTTTGGCTGCAATATCTTTTATCTTGTCAAACTATATCAATCCATAAGAAAGGATGTGGAACGGGAAGTTATGGCAGCAATGACAGATGCGGATATAGATGACCTCATGTATAGAGCATCTATTGCAAAGGGTCTTACCTCAAATGTGAAACTCCAAGAAGAAACAACCGATTCGGTAGATTCTCAAGTTACCAGAAAAGCTGAAGTAACTACTTATAAAGATGCTAACGATCAACTCATATCGGTCAGGACTGAAGCCGACGGTACAGTTGTTGAAGAAAAAGAATTAATGGATGAAGAAGCTCCTTACTCCAATCAGATGATAGATGCAATGAGCAGACAATTCCATACCATAATGGATAAATATGTAGGATTTGACATGATGGTAATGGATAGTGTCTTGACCGACCATCTGTCACGCAGATATATTTATCCTGACTTTGTAGCAGTTGAGGTTGTGAATGGTAATGACTCCGTGATTTTTAATAATTCCAAAATTCAGAAGCAATCAGGATTAGACTCATTCAAAATTCTAATCAATCCGAAAGAGGACATATATTATAAAGCATATCTCACTCCATTAACACGCCATATCCTATCACAGATGATGGGAGTGATAGTCACAACATTTCTCCTCATGGATACATTCGCAATTGCCTTTTGGTATCTGTTCAGAACCGTATCAAAACTTAGATCTATTGAGGAGATGAAAGATGATTTTGTTAGTAACATGACCCACGAACTGAAGACACCAATTTCCATAGCCTATTCAGCTAACGATGCTTTACTCAATTACGACATCAGCAACGATCCAGTAAAGAAAGAGGCTTATCTAACTATAGCCATCAAGCAGCTTAAACACCTTGGAAACCTTGTGGAAAATATACTGTCTATCAGTATGGAACGCCGAAAGACAATGGCGATGAAGTCTGAGAAAATTGATTTGAGGAAGCTTATCGATGATGTCGTAGAAGCACAACGAATGAGAGGCGATAAGGAAATTACCATAGAAGTTTGTTCAGAGAACAATACCATAGTAACAGGCGATAAATCTCACTTGGCAAATGTGATGAACAATCTTATAGACAATGCAATCAAATATTCAGGAGAATCAGTGACTATAAATATCAAAATAAAGATGGGAAGCATTGATATAGCAGACAACGGTATAGGAATTCCATCCAAGAGTCTGCCATATATTTTTGACAAGTTCTATCGAGTTCCCAACGGCAACCGTCACGATGTCAGAGGCTATGGTATCGGGCTATATTACGTAAAGCATATTCTTGAAAGGATGGGTTCGAGCATATCTGTCAAAAGCCAGGAAGGACGAGGTTCAGTATTTACCATTAAATTCGAAAACTATGAAAGCTAAGATTCTATTGGTAGAAGATGAAAGCGACCTATCTTTGATATTATCCGACACACTGAGGCAACGAGGTTACGAAGTTATCGCCGCATATAATGGATTTGAAGGACTTTCCAGATATAAGAAAGATGGCGCCGATCTCATTATCGCTGATGTGATGATGCCACTGTTTGACGGATTTGGAATGGCAAAAGAAATACGCCGAATCTCAGCCAATATACCCATTATCTTCCTGACAGCCAAGAGTACGATTGACGATGTGGAGAAAGGGTTTGACATCGGAGCCAATGACTATCTCAAAAAACCATTTGAACTGCGTGAATTGCTGGTTAGGGTCAAGGCGCTTCTACGCAATAAGCTACAAAACCATGAGGAGAATATTATCTTCCATATAGGAAGTTACCTCTTCAATGTAACAAACCAAATTCTGATATTCAATGGGTATGAATTCTCACTATCCAATATTGAAGCAAGAATATTGAAAAAACTGTCCGCACAAATCGGCAAGACTGTCGATGCTTCCGAATTGATGATAGCTGTATGGGGACGCGATGATCTAAGCAACCGTAATTCCCTTCACGGTTACATTCACAAACTTAGATGTTCGTTTAGACACGATCCCAATATCAATATCATCAATCAACGCGGTTTCGGATATATGTTAACTGTCAAAAAATAATTTCTATGAAGCATAATCCTTTTATTATATTATTACTTTTTATAATCCCACAGGTTTGTTATTCTCAAACTGAAATGAATGATTCCATCCGGTTTAGACAAAACGTATTTTCGGGCAAGCATGACGGGAATATAGGAAAAGTTGATAGCTTGCCCCATATTACCCATCCCTATGACTATAAGTGGACTTATAATCCTACCATTGCTCAAATTATACCGTTTAGCATGGCACTCCCGTTTGACTTAAATTTTACGGATTTATCTTTCACGCCGGGACAGGCAAACCTATTCAATTGGAATAAAGGAGAGATACTTGCTACCGGGGAAACAAGGTTATTCCCGGGATTGATGAAGATCGATAGCGGAGCTATAGAAATAAATCAATCTATAGGCAATTTAACATTCAATTTCGGTGGAATGGTTAACAAGTATGGCTACTTCAATGGGCTGCATACCCAATACGGTCTGAACGGGTCCATCACATATCAATACAACCCAAGATTGACGGCAACCGTATTTGGTGATTACTATTTTGGACAGCCACCTCGAATGGCAAACGGTTTGCCCATGCCTCCGGCAATGATAGGGTTTTATGGGCGTTCCAAATTAGGTGGGTATCTTGACTTCCGGATTAATGAGCGCTGGGGGGTTCAAACGGGCGTGCAGACTGTGCAGCAGTTTGGTACGAACAGATTTAAAGCAGAACCCATAGTAACCCCTTACTATAAGATCAACAAAAAAGTAGCTATTGGTCTCCCGTTTGGACAAATACTCTATCATGTGCTGAAGAAGTAAATTAGTGGAAACTTATGTTACCTCATCTCTGCGTTAAGAGAGATAATGCAAATAAACGGTATCCAAAAACTTATATAATCTTAAAGTCCTCTTTTCTACTATCTTTGAACCTTCTCCAATTCACGTGATTAACATTGCTTAAATGCACAAGTAAATTTGAATTTGTCAAACCATTTCATATAATAATATGGTTTATGGTTTTATTTCTAACGAATAACCGAGAGTGATTATTTAGTTACTTTAAGGTTCAATTCTGTATTGTGTTTTATCTCACTGAGCACAAAAGAACTTTGCATCTTAACAATCCCGTGCACTTTGGTTAGTTTTTCGAACACAAAAGTATTGTATTCTTCCAGATCCTTAAGCACAATTTTCAGCAGGAAATCATAGAAACCTCCGGTTGAATAGCATTCCATAACTTCATCAATTTGATTTATGTCATGCTTAAAACGCTGAATATGTTCGTCATCATGCACTGCCAGAGATACATTGCAGAACACCACCAAAGGTAACCCAACTTTTGCGTGATCAATAATAGCTGTGTAACCCTTAATCACCCCTTCCTTTTCGAGACGATGCATACGTTCATATACCGGGGTTTTCGAAAGGTTAAGTTGTTCACAAAGCTCCTTAGTATTGGCTTTTGCATCCTTCTGTAGAACTTTAAGCAATTTTACATCTATCTCATCTATCTTAATCATATTCTATTTTTCCTATATTTATAGTTATTTTATGGCGCAAATAGGATTAATATACCAATTAGAATACAAATTTAGGAATAATTCCTAAATTTAAAAAAGTTTATAGGATAACTGTCATTAATCATATAATTTTGTATCAAATTTTATGATTGATGAGAATTAATGAGAATACTAAATGCGTATTGATTATCTGTGAAACGCTTCCTTGTAGTCAACAAGCATACGTGGTAGCAGTCCTTTCTATGACACTTGGAACACACCTCTCCGAATTAATAAGAGACAATGTTATCGATGCAGACCATCTTATGCATTCAGGTATTACGCGCCTGAATTTACCGATATTGGCAACATCATCAGAAAAGTTAAGAACAATACCAGAATGGACAAAGGATAATTCTGATATCTTTGTTGTAGATTTTACAAGTATTGTGCAACAGTCACGTCATTATGAAGAATACCGAGAGCAGTTAGAATCCCTTCATAATCCGGAAATCAGTTATAAAGGAATAGGTATAACCGGAGATAGGAAGAAAATAAACAAGCTAACCGGGAATTTAAAATTACTGCGATGAAA
>CAZXHO010000215.1:0-4582 GCA_964640365.1 uncultured Sangeribacter sp.
TTGACAAGAAGACAGGGGGCCTGATCAAAAATTTTGCACAGAAGAACAACCTTGATAAGGATGACTTCGGTTTGATCAACACTCTTTATTTTGCAGGAAAATGGGAAGATAAATTTAACAGTGCAAATACAAAGGAGCGTAAGTTCAGGAATGCCGACGGCACGGTAAGTATGGTTCGGTCGATGAGTGACTTAATATACTGCAATGTCTCAGAAGACGATGTGTGTAACCTGATAAGGTTAGACTTCCAGAACGAAGCCTTTTCATTTTATGGTCTCATACCTTTGGAAAATACTACCCTGACGGATGTTATCCATCACCTTAATCCTGACAGCTGGAAAGATCTTACCCAAAACTTTGTAGAATCCGGCAGTGTCCAGGTTATGCTTCCTGAACTTAACATGGGAAGTGATGTTGATTTCTTAAAGGTAGTGCAGAACATGGGTGTAGAAAAGATTTTCACCGATGAGAGCGGGCTTACAGAAATTTCGGAATTGCCGCTGTCAATCACAAAATATGTACAGTCATCGGTAATTAAACTTGATGACGAGGGTGTGACCTTTTCTTCCACAAGCAATGTTTCCGGTGCTGCATCGGTTTATCTCCATGGTATTTTTCGGCTTGATGAGCCATTCCTTTTCTTCATAACGGAGAACAGCACGGGCGCTATCCTCTTCCTCGGCAAGGTCTCACAGCTCTGACAATCTCATGCTTTTATAATTCCATACCGCCGGTTACTTTAAAACCGGCGGTATGTTTTTTGAGACTTACCATGATTCCGGTAAATAATCATATTTAAAAGAATAGAGAAATCATTATTACCGGATTATTTTTACAGATGGAAACTATTGTGTAATTTTGAGACCTTAATAACCAAATCAATCTGAAGTAACTTTAATAACCATGAAGTATCTTAGTTTTACGAGAAACATCTTTGCCATAGCCGGTTTATTGATTGGCTCGGTATCATTAACGTCAGTTGCGATAGCTTCCGAACCGGTTTCGCAACCTGAAATAAAGCATGTGGTGCTCATTGGATTGGACGGCTGGGGAGCCTACAGCACAGAAAAGGCAGATATGCCCAATGTCAAAAATCTGATTAAAGATGGTAGCTTTACCAATAAAAAACGCTCAGTGCTTCCATCATCGAGTGCTCCAAACTGGGCGGCGATGTTTATGGGAGCGCCTACGGAAATACATGGATATACAAAATGGGGTTCCAAAACTCCGGAAATTCCATCGCCCGTAGTGAATAACCACGGCATTTTTCCAACCATATTCAGCATCGTAAGGGAAGCAAAGCCTGACGCTGAAATCGGAGTGCTTTACGAGTGGGACGGCATCAAGCATCTTGTGGACACTCTCGCCCTTAGCCATCATGAACAGGCCATACCTACAAAGACAGTGCCCGACACTCTGTGTACGGTTGCGGAAAATTATATCATTGAGAAAAAACCGACATTAGTTGCCATCTGCTTCGACGAACCGGATCATACAGGACACGCCGCAGGACACGACACACCCGAATATTATTCCATACTTACCCGACAGGACAGCTACGTTGGGAGAATAGTGGAAGCCGTGAAGGAAGCCGGAATTTGGGAAGATACTGTTATAATTGTCACTGCCGACCACGGAGGAATAGGGAAAGATCATGGCGGAATCACGCTCATGGAAATGGAAACCCCGTTTATCATAGCCGGTAAGGGAATAAAAGAAGGATACGAGATAAAAGGCACCATGATGCAATATGACGTGGCATCTACCATAGCCGGACTCTTCGGAATTCAGCAACCTCAACCCTGGACAGGACGCCCAATGACGGAAATCATAAAGTGATAAACCATAATAATATCGGAATTGTTTCATTTGTAAACAATTCCGATATTATTATGAAAAAGTTTATCCGATATGCCGCCACATTTTTAGTGGCAATCGTAGCACCTTTCACAGCTCACGCCCAATCATTTCTCCCTCAGTTGAATGGCACAATGATGCCTTTCGATTTCACGAAGTGTGATTCCATAGTGCCGTGGGGGAAAGATATGAAACCGGTGTTTGTAAACTATATGTCACGACATGGGGCACGTTTCCTCTCATCGGAAAAGAAAGTGGAAACACTTCAAAAGGAACTTGATAAGGCTGCCTCTGAAGGCTATCTCTCTGAAAAGGGCAGGGAATTCCGGCAGGTGCTGAATCAGGTGGATTCTGCCACAGACGGCAACTGGGGGGCACTCAACAGCGTGGGGATAGAAGAGGAACAGAGACTCGGCAAAGAAATGGCAGCGATCGCACCCGAACTTTTTAAGAAGGGAAAAATCGAGGCGGTCGCCACTTATGTGCCAAGGGTTGTCATGACCATGTATGAACTTTGTCACGAACTTGCTAAATATTCCTCAGGACTGGAAATTAATACCTCTGAGGGACGCCAGTTTAACGAAATGCTTAGGTTTTTCACAACCGATTCCACTTATGTGGATTATCTGGAAAATGGTCAATGGAAAAGCGCCTACGATTCGTTTGTTGAAGCCAACGTCTCACCCCTTCCTGCACAGTCACTTTTCACCATCAATATGGATACCGGAAAAATGAAAAAGCTCACACTCGACATGTATGGGGTGTTACAATCGCTGCCGGCATCCCGAATAGCATGGCATCCGGAAAATTGGTTTTCCGAACCTGAATACCGTATATGCTGGGAAGCGGCAAATCTCAAACACTATTACCAGAGATCGGTAAGCAAATATTCCGATCTTCCGGCTTCATGTGCATCTCTGTTGCTTAAAGATATAATCAGCTCGACAGATACTGCCTTTGCAGATAAGGGGGAGAACGGGACTGTAGGAAGGCTACGCTTCGGACACGCAGAAACCGTAATACCGCTTTTTGCACTGATGCGCCTCCCTGGCTGCTACCAGCCCGAAGGGAATGCAAATGAGATATCGGAGCATTGGAAAGACTGGGAGGTATCACCCTTGGGTGCCAATCTACTGATAGTGGCACTCACTGACACACATGGTGAGGAATATGTGGCATTACGCCTCAATGGAGAATGGCTCAATCTGAGATATCAAACCCCTAACGGATATACTTCTGCGAAAGTGATTCCTTGGAAGGATCTTAAAAGCGAATGGTTATCTTTTGCAAAAAATTAAGGTCAGAAAAAATATTTTCGTAGTTTCGTGAACAATCTCTTTCCGTAGAATGTTATAATATCAGAAAATCGCTTGAGATTTCAATAAGCAACTTGCGGTTTTCGTTTCATGATGTTAGGTTAGTTCGAAAAAAGTATAATCTGCGGTCGATGTGAATCGACCGCTTTTTATTTTCCAAAAGTTACAGTATCACAACGAACTTTCCGGAACTTACGGGCGTATATACAATATAGTACAATACACACATTAAAAACAATATATATTATGGAAAACACAAACAAACAGGTTTCCGAATTATTCTCGGATGCTAAAGCGGCTCTCGTTGCAGATATGAAAAGCCGTGGCATAGGTGCAATAATTTGGAATAATGAAACAGCAGGCTTCCCGTATCTTCCGGAAGTAGTATGCCATTCAAAGAAAGATCCCGAGAAATCGAGGGTAGCCACTATCATGGGGCTTTACAGATATAATGGTGTGGTCTATCTTATTGAGGAAGGACGCGCACCGATAAAATTCAGCGATTTCTGGAATCCGGACACTGAAGCAGCTCCTACTGTAGTGACGTTGCCGGAAAATGAAACTATTAAAGAACTCGGCGATCCTGAAGCCGTAAAAGGATATACAACTCAGGGCACACTCGAAGAATGGACAGCAATAGCAGATTGCTATTATCAAGCATTAAATCAGGATTAAAACCCTGAAATGAAAGCTTATAGCCCTAACCTCCGCTTCAAAACGGAGGTTATTTTTTATCTTCGAAGCTAAAATCCAAACTTCATTTTAATTTAATGACCGGATCGTTTAAGGAGTAACACTACAGAACTGACTGCTCTTATGAGATCGTTTTCATTTAACTCCAGACGGCATAAACGCATCAACACCTTCCCGCTCACTCCGGAGTGGGATATTGGAGTAGGATAGTCAATCTATCCGCTTTTTCTAATCCTGAATAGCAGGATTGAAATAGGGCGCAATCAGCCCATACAACCGTCTCACAACATGTCATTAATAAAAAATGGGTATAAGACAGGAAAAAATGCCATTAAAATGCATTTTAACTTTTCCACAGACCATTTTTAACTATAATATAGTTTGTAGAATAAGTTTTTATCCTTAATTTTGCATATCTGCCTTTTTTATGCTTCTCATAAGAGGCGGATCCAAAATTCAGGTGTGTTCAAAAGTACCTACAAATACAAGTTGATAACTGCTTAAATAAAGCGATTAAGTCATTATAAGTTGTGAAACTAACGATTATAATTGCTTTATGGAAACGGGAATCCTCTACCTTGGGAAAGAGCAGGGATCGTTCGTGCCCAATTTATGAAAAATTCGGCAGGAATATGTTTCCGGTGAATTTATACTTGAATTTTGGTTATGGGAAGATGGCGTTTTTTCTCAAAAACGCCATCTTTTAATTTCCCGGT
>CAZXHO010000216.1:0-4565 GCA_964640365.1 uncultured Sangeribacter sp.
CATTTGTCTTTGATATTTCCGGAATCATTTACCATCCTACATAAAAAAGAGCCGGCGGCGGTCAATCAGCCTCCGGCTTCATTTATGCATTGTTATTACTTCTTTTCTGCAGGTTTATCAGCAGCAGGATAAACAGAAGCTTTATCAACCTTAATACTGATGCCCGGTGCAATCTCGATAAGAATGGTCATATCGTTGATATCCTTGATTTTTCCGTGGATACCTCCGGCTGTCACAACTTTGTCACCATTCTGCATTGCCTCACGAGCCTTTTTTATCTCTTTTTGCTTTTTTGATTGAGGACGGATCATGAAAAAATAGAAAATCACGATCATTGCAACAATCATTATCATTCCGCTAAGACCGCTACCCTGAGCCTGCGACTGAAGAAGAAATATTGAATTCAATATGTCCATTTCCTTTATGTTGTTCCTTTAGTTATTATTAGTTATGCTACAAAGTTACTATCTTTTCTCCTCTTTTCCAAAATTATCTGATCCTAAGAGGTAAAAAATTGGAATACCCAAAATCTATATTAACTCAAGGCAAAATATACTTGTCAAATTATTATCATTATATACACTTGGATTATTTCATAAAAATTTAAGTCTCTTCGTATAAAAGATAAATAATCTTAGGTATTCTTACCTCTATTTCTATAGATTATGTCAGTTCGGAATAGAAAAAAGCCTTAATAGTTACTTAAAAATCTTATTCTCCTCCCTTAGTTTATTGGTGATCGAATATAACAGACCGTTTACAAAAGCCCCGCTCTTTGATGTGCTGTAGCTTTTGGCAAGTTCTATATATTCGTTAATACTAACCACCAGAGGTATTTTCGGGAAGTTAATTATTTCTGACAATGCTGTCATAGTTATAATGACATCCATGAAGGCAAGACGGTCTGTATCCCATTTATCCGTGATAACAGCATCGTCGATATATCTACGGTAAACGTCTTTATTCTTAACTACATCCGTAAATAGCTTCTTACCGAATTGAGCATCTTCCTCGTCTTTGTACATCGGAAGCACCGGATGGGCATCCATACGGTCATCATCAAACCTCTTGATCGTTTTCAGCACGAAAGTGCTCATAATCTCAAGATCGTCATTCCAAAATACAGATTTGGTTTCAAGGGCTTCAAGAAAGTTTTCATCTGTAAGAATTACATGCTTGAAAATCTCTCTCCAAAACTCACAGTCAGAATGAAAATCCGTTGCCGGGAAACTCATATAATCATGATAGATATCCGAATCCATGATTCGTTTTAACATTTCCTCAAGCAACTGCCTGTCTTCAGCTATCCAAGAAATCTTTTGCTTTTCTACATAATCTATTACATCCTGATCCATGCTTATTGCCTGAGCAAGACCATTTTCAACAAATCTCATATTGGGATTCAAGTCCTCAGCTGAAGGTATGTACTTATTTTTACCCTCTTCAATCTGGTCGGCCCTCAGATTAACGAGTTCTACAGGAAGTAATAGAAGTCTGAAGTAGAGTTCCCTAGCCTTTCCCATGCTGGCGGCAAGAGTATTTACGGCATCACTGATATTATCTCTGGAAGCATAGAAGTTTTTGAACGTCTCACTCATCATATCCTTCATCCTGTCTACACCTCTGAGAGTAAAATTCTCTCGTTTGGAGATGGCAGCATTCAATGCCGGGTCAACTACAATGACAAGATTAAACAGTTTTTCCCAAACCTGATCATCTTCAGTGTCATCGTTTTTCATAAATTGCTTATAGACTCCGCTATCTTTAATTTTTTCAGCAAGAGAGTCAATCACACCTTCAAATGGGAATGAATCAATACGAAACTTCATCTGAAGGGATTTAATTTTCTCGTCGGCAAGTATTTTCTTGATAAAACGTGTATCATGAAGTGGCAGGTAGCCTCCCCTCTTTTCAATTTTTTCTGATACCTTTATCATCAGCATCAACATGTCAAGATAGAGATTATAAGCAAACCTTTTCTCCTTTGTAGGGGCGGGAGGCTGCGACTCAAGCATGAATCGATTATCTGTCAAAAGGTAGGAATAAAGCAGTTGTACTACTTTCATTCTTATCAAAACACGGTTTATCATTATCTTTTATGCTCTTTGATTGTGTTTTTATCACTTTATTTCAACGTGCAAAATTAGCCTAAATAGATATATTGTCCAAATTTTACCAACTATTCTTACACGTTCTTTGCATTTTTACTGTATAGTAATTTGCAAAATGCAATTATATTAAATAGATACGTATTTTTATTCTTTTGAGAATCCTGCCGCCAACCTCTGCCGAACCGCTTCATACAACATAACGCCGGATGCTACGGAAACATTCAAAGAACCAATATTCCCAAGTATAGGGATTGATGCCAGACGATCGCAATGCCTCAGAACATCCGGAGAGATTCCTGTATCTTCCGCCCCCATAACTATAGCTACAGGCACTGTGAAGTCTACATCTACATAGCTCTCAGCTCCTTTCTCGGATGCACCCACTATGAGATAACCGTTTTCCTTAAGCTTTTTCACAGCAGTAAGAATGTCTCTTTCGCGGCATACAGGAACATAAAACAATGCGCCTGCCGATGCCTTTACAGCATCGGAGGTAACTGAGGCACTCCCTCTTTCGGGCACGACTATAAAATCGACTCCCGAACAATCGGCACTGCGTGCTATGGCACCGAAATTGCGTGCATCAGTTACTCCGTCGAGTAACAATGCAAGCGGTACCTTCCCCTCTTCATAAAGTTCCGGGACTATATTATCAAGTTTATGATAACCAACCGGAGACAATAAAGCTATGGCACCTTGATGGTTCTTCATGGTTATCCTGTTCAGCTTTTCCAAGGGCACACGCTGAACAACAATATCATATTCCTTAACCTTCTCTAGCAATTCTTTTGCCAAATCACCTCCGAGATCTCTTCTTACAAGAACTTTATCAATTGTTTTTCCGGATGCTATAGCCTCCAAAATGGCACGAATCCCGAATATATAATCATTTTTTTCCATACTTCATAGATTAATTTATCAAGCCATATACAATAATAAAACCCAAAACTTCATTTTTTGGTTTCCTTAAGAAGCGTCTTGGCATTTCGCAAAGCGGCTTCATTTATTGTACTGCCAGATAACATTGCTGCCAATTCTCTTATCCTCTCTTCTTTGTCAAGTAATTTGACATGAGAGACGGTTCTGTTTTCTTCATCGGTCTTATACACCTTGTAATGTTTACCACCCTTAGAAGCCACCTGTGGCAAATGGGTTATTGCCATCACCTGCATATCCTCACCCATGTGCCTCATCATGTCTCCCATTTTATCGGCAATCTCTCCCGAAACTCCTGTATCTACCTCATCAAAAATGACAGTGGGTAGATTCATACATCTTGCCATTATCGATTTTAGGCTCAACATCAGACGTGCCAATTCTCCTCCGGAGGCTACCTTTCCCATTGGTTGAATCTCATGATTCTTATTAAAGCTGCATAAGAATTCTACGGAATCCTGACCATCTGAAGTTAATTTCCCTTGGGTAATTTCTATCTTGAAGCGTAAATTCTGTAGACCGAGGGGTTTTGCAGTTTCAGTTATTAATTCTGCCAGTTTTATAGCTGCATCATTTCTTATCTGAGAAAGTTGATCAGCTTTAGCTTTAAGTTCCTTCGCAAGGATTTTCCCCTTTTTCTCCATCTCCTCGACATCAATGTCACCATTGTCAATTGAGTCTAGCTTAGCTCTTAAATCAGAATGCAGTCGCACAAGTTCCTCTTCATCGCTTACCTTGAATCGTTTAATCGCGTCATATATCCTATTCATCCTTTCCGTTACTCTTGAAAGTCTTGCAGGATCGGAATCTACCTTGTCAAGAGTATCGTATACTGTCTCTGTAATATCCTTTAGTTCTATTCTTAAATTCTCAAGACGTGATAATATATTATTATCCTCTTGGTTATCAAACATTGACGGATTTACTTTTGAGATAGCATCTGTCACCACTGCCAATAAAGAATTGATACTCCTTTCTCCCCCTTCCAAACAATTATACGCTGTCCCTAAGTCTTCACGAATCTGATCCGAATCACTCAGCATGTCAAACTCTTGTTCTACTTGCTTTAGTTCTCCGGATTTGGGTTTTAGCTTATCGAGCTGTTCAAGCTGAAAGACGATAAACTCTCTATTCTCCCTATTTTTTGCAATCTGTTCTTTGATTTTTTTAATTTTTCCCCGCAAGCTTACATAAGCATGAAAATGATCTCTATAATTTTCAATAAGCTTGGAATTGCCGGCAAAGGCATCGATGATGGAAAGATGACTTGAACTCTGTGAAAGAAGAATGTTGCTATGCTGAGAATGTATGTCCACAAGATTCCCTGTTACAGAAGCTAAAACAGGCAGTGTAACCGGAGTATCGTTGACAAAAGCTCTTGAACGACCTGAAGAAGTGATCTCTCTTCTAACAATAAGTTCTGCCGGATTCCATTCGAGGCCACTATCTAAAAACAGACTTTCAAGATGTGGGTCGGGATTAGAAAAAACAGCCTCTATAATTGACTTGCGTGTTTTG
>CAZXHO010000217.1:0-4529 GCA_964640365.1 uncultured Sangeribacter sp.
CTTTACGGCCATGACGCTGCAATCTGATTTTTGTTGCCATAAAACTTGCCGGTTGAATTGTTTAGGTTAATTTATTTTCGTCAGTAGCCCGGCAGGACTTTCTGAACGCGGGTGCAAAGTTAATGCTTTTTTCTTATTCGTGCAATTTCATCAGAGAGAAATGTTGTTTTTTTAACAGAAGAAGGGAATAAGTTCGGTTTTTTACTTAATTTTGCATTCCGCTTAACCCTTATTACTCAATCAGGATTTTGGCAGTAGTTAAAATTAATGGTTTATCTTAATTTTTAACTCTGCTTTGATATTTTATTCAGAAGATATGTCTGACAACACTTTATTAAATCGACTCGAAGGTTTTGACGCAAGATTCCAGGAGGTTGCCACTCTTATTACAGATCCCTCGGTGATTGCTGACCAGAAACGTTATGTCCGTCTAACCAAGGAATATCATGATCTGGAGAAAATATTAGATGCCACACGCCGGTATAAAAATCTGCTTTCGGGAATCGATGAAGCAAAAGAGATAATAGCTTCCGAAAATGACGAGGAGATCCGCGCTATGGCGAGAGAAGAGCTTGATGCAAATGCAGCTCTGCTGACTGAAGTCGAGACGGAAATTAAATTGCTTTTGGTGCCCGCAGATCCTGAAGATGCTAAAAACGCATGTGTGGAAATACGCGGTGGCACCGGAGGTGACGAGGCAGCCTTATTTGCCGGAGATCTTTTCAAGATGTATCAGAAATTTGCTGAAAAACGTGGATGGCAACTCGCTGTTACAAGCTATAACGAAGGTACTGCAGGTGGTTTTAAAGAGATTTGCTTCACTTTGACCGGAGAGGATGTATATGGAGTTATGAAATACGAGAGTGGGGTACACCGTGTGCAGCGTGTCCCGGTAACCGAGACTCAAGGAAGGGTACATACCTCTGCTGCGACGGTAGCTGTGCTCCCTGAGGCGGAAGAATTCGATGTGGAGATAAATGAAGGAGCTATAAAATGGGATACTTTTAGATCCGGGGGAGCCGGAGGACAGAATGTCAATAAGGTAGAATCCGGTGTGCGGCTACGTTATATGTGGAAAAATCCTGTTACAGGGGAAGAGGATGAGATATTAATAGAATGTACCGAAACGCGTGACCAGCCGAAGAATAAGGAACGGGCTCTTTCCCGTCTGCGCACCTATATTTATAGTAGAGAAAGAGAAAAATATCTTGCCGACATCGCTCAAAGACGGAAGACCCTCGTTTCTACGGGCGACAGATCGGCAAAGATTCGCACCTATAATTTCCCTCAGGGACGGATGACTGACCATAGAATTAATTATACCGTCTATAATCTTGAGTCTTTCATGGAAGGTAATATTCAGGAATGCATTGACCAACTTTCAATAGCGGAAAATACCGAAAGAATGAAAGAAGCTGCTTTATGAAAATATAATGCGAGCTTTATTATCGGTAAATTGCCCGTTTTGTTAAGTCGAAAACAAAACGGGCAATTTATTTTTAGAATATTTTTATGGTCAGGCCGTCATAACACGGATGTACGTGCGGAGGAAGATTTTTTTCCAAGTCTTCATGTAAGCCTATTTCATGATTGAAATGGGTCAGATAGGCTTCCTTTGGCTTAAGAATGTCTATAATCTCAAGGGCCTCCTTCACCGACAAGTGCGAAAAATGCTCGCGATATCTAAGAGCATTTATGATCAGCACTTTTAGGTTTTTCAGTTTCTCCAGTTCCTCTTCCGAAATAGTCTTTGCATCTGTAATATAGGCAAAATCACCTATCCTGTAGCCGAAAATAGGTAATTTACCATGCATAATATTTATTGGGATCACCTTTAATCCGTTAATAAGAAAAGGTTTATCGTCTATAACGATTCTATCGAGTGCGGGCACGCCCGGATACAGATGGTCGCGGAAACAATAATCGAGTCTGCGTCCCAAATCATCGCTCACATCTTGTCTTAAATAGAGTGGGATGGCGCCATTGGCACAGAAAGGTCTGAGATCATCAATGCCTCCAACGTGATCATAATGCACGTGGGTAATCAATACGGCGTCAACATGTGTAAGGTCGACGCTCAAAGCTTGTGCGCGGAAATCAGGCGATACATCGATCAGTATTTGCAGTCCTTCGGTCTTTACCAAGATAGATGCTCTTTGTCTTTTATCATATGGTGACTCCGACTTACAGACATGGCAAGCACATGCCACCTCAGGGATGCCTTTTGACGTACCGCTTCCAAGCACTGTAACTTCCATAGAGGTGTCAATAAAATTCACTTCAGGGTGAAGGGTGACGGCAAATTGCCTTCTGACTTCATTAACTATATGTGATGAAAGCTCCGTTACATCCTTAGAAGTGGCTCCTCCAGCATTAGCAATTACCAGACACTGGTTTGGATAAACCTCTGCACCACCTATGCGGTAGCCTTTTAGTCCCGCATGCTCAATCAACCATCCTGCCGGAATCTTAACCCTATATTCATCATATGGATAACATGGAATGTCCGGGTTTCTTCCCAGCATCTCTTCCTCGTAATAATATTTCGAGACAATAGGATTCTTGAAGAAGCTACCGGCACTTCCTATCACTGCCGGATCTGGAAGCTTGCTATTCCGTATTTTTATGATTTCTGCGGCTGTTTCGGCTATGGTGGGAGCATGGCCGAGTTTATCTTCAAGCTTTTTTAAAGGACCGTATTCCAGATTCTTGGCAATGTTTGATTTGCTGAGTCGGAAACTAACTCTCAACACAAAATATCTCCCTCTTCCCTGATGCTTAAAGAAACTGTCTCGGTAGGAGAAATGACATTCCTCATTTGTGAATATCACGGTCTTTCCGGTTTGCGTGTCGAAGCATTCCACATGGTGGATAATGTCTTTAGCTTCCGCTCCGTATGCCCCGACATTCTGTACGGCAGAGGCGCCTACTTCTCCCGGAATGCCAGCCATATTTTCAATACCTGATATTTCTGAAGAGATGCACCAGTCAACCAGATCAGTCCATTTTTCTCCTGCACCGGCAATTACAAACACAGTATCTTCATCCTTGTCGTAGCGGATGATTCCCTTGATGGCGGAATGAAGTACCAGACCTTCAAAATTATTTACAAATAAGAGGTTGCTACCGCCTCCTATATGTAAAACTTCATTATTTCGGAATTCTTCCGATCTGTAGATCTGAACAAGTTCTTTTAAAGAGGAATATTCGGCAAAGAGGGCTGCTTTAGCCGGGATTCCGAATGTTGTCAGAGGAGCAAGGTCTTTATTTTTTTCAAATATCATAAGAATCTATTATGGGGGCTAATATATACAGAGATCGTGAAGACTTTATAAAGGGTTACCAAATTGCAAAAATCAGTTACCGTCTGTATCGGCTCAGCAGACCATCTTCAAACCATAGGACAGTCCCGTCCGGATACTGCCAGAGATCAAGAGTCTGGCTGTAGTCATGACCCCGTGACACATCATTTGGATTTCCGAGAGAAAGCTTACACTCTTCTTTTGTCATGCCAAGTTTCACTTTCCCTTCACAGATATATTCCCATGTTTCATCGGTAATAGATGGATATTTTTTTCTTATATCGTTCAGAAAAAAGAGATTCGAAAAAAGTCTGGTCTCTGTACCTAGGTTACCGTAATTCATAAAGATCCAGCCTTCATTCCCGGCATTGTCATAAAATCTGAGTTTCAAAGGGAAGGAGATATCTCCGGGGCGTACTTCCTGAATTGTTACTTCTATAAATTTCTTTCCGGAAATTCTATTGCCGTTTATATCGTACCATAGGGGAGATCTAAGACAGAATTTATTCCCGGACAGGAGTTTGTCAGCCTCCTTCACCATATCAAGATCAATCATCATAGGAATCTGATCTGAAGAAATCATTTCTCCTGCCTTAGAGAAAGGTTTACCCGTATTATAACGGTAATAAGATCTATTATCTTTAAATATAAGAGTTGCGGAGGATGTTCCATCCGGTTCCATTTTAGGTTCTATTCCTTCAAAATAAAGGATTGATCCTTTGATAGCTGCGGAATCCGGATCAATGGGCAGGGAGTGCTGGGTGAATATAAGAAGAGTCTTATTATCTGCGGCAATAAATTGTTTGCCTTTCTTCCATGCAGAAAGGGGCTCTGAGGCCACACCTTTAAAATATTCTTCTTCCGGGGTGGGTGCGAGAATCTTTCTGTCTTCCCTCGACAAGGAGATTTTTTTAGTGCTCTCAATGCCAGTAAAACATGATGTCATGGTTATTGACCCAAGACTGGAGAACAGTAATATTCCGCAAAGTCGCAGCACAATTTTAGCTTTCGTTCGCAACGCGTAATATATATATGGTGTTTTTTGATTCATCATCAATATTATTTCTAACTGTAGAAATTATCCGACAGCCTACAAAATTACTAAAAAAACTCAATCTTTGAAACATAATGTTGTGAGATACATATGGATCGTACATGCTTTTAATGAATATTCTCTCATTACTCCATCTGCTGAAAACTTGAGTTGATGAAATTTTAGTTTATGAT
>CAZXHO010000218.1:0-4521 GCA_964640365.1 uncultured Sangeribacter sp.
GCCGATGTTGTTATATGCTGGACCTTGGACCTGTACTTGAGTTAATGCTTACAGAGCTCTATCAAAATTATCAGTATTTTTCTTTAGATTCAGCTTTCTTATTTCTTAAAAATGCAGAAATAATAGCTGATTCTTTAGGGAATGAAAATTATATTCAGAATGTTCGAATTAGTCAAGCTTTCTTGTATAACTTTTCCGGTATGGCAGCAGAGGCAAGCAAAATATTTGAAAATCTTGATGATTCAGGTCTTTCATACGAATTAAAAAGGAAATATAATCATGTGGGATATATCATTAATAACACTTTGTCCAAACAGACTTTAGACCCAACGCTCTATAATTCATATAAATCTCGGATGAAATCATTTAGGGATTCTGCTATCAGGTATTCGCCCAATGACTTAATCCTAAAATCGGAAAGATTGAGTGATGAACAAAAATATGAAGAAGCAATTTATATTTTATCACAAGGGCTGCCTGACGGATTGGTTTCCAAAGAAGCCGGATTAAAATATTATGTACTGTCTAAAATTTATGAAAATCTTGGAGATGAAGAGCGTCAAATCAAATATCTCGCACTTTCCTCCATATCAAGTATACACAATTCTGTAAGACAATATATAGCCTTAAGAAAACTCTCAATGATATTGTTCAGAAATGGAGATACAGAAAGAGCCTACTGCTATATATATGCTTGTCTTGAAGATGCAAAAGCTTGTAACGCATATGAGCGAATTTTGGAAACATCAGAAATCCTTCCTTTAATAACTTCCTCAATGGTTGAACAAAAACAGAGAAACAAGAAAATATTACTTATAACTATTGGGATTATCAGTGGACTCGTAGTTCTGTTATTGGTATGTGTATATGTTTTACATAAAAGAAACCGAGATTTACAACAAGCAAAATTGGTTCAAATTAATACAAATGAAGATCTTAAAAGAGTTAATAAGCAGCTAAAAAGAGCTTATAACCGTCTTATACAATTAAATACAGAAATTTCGCTGGCTCATGAAAATCAAAAACAGTTGAATAAAACTTTAGAGGATACAAATAAAGTAAAAGATGTGTATATTCAGCGTTTCATGAATCTTTGTTTGGATTATATAAACAAAATGGAAAATTATAGAAAGCAACTCTGCAAGGTTGCCTCAAAACATAATTTTGAATTATTGTATGATACGATTCATTCTTCTCGGTATATAAATCAGGAAATTACTGATTTTTATTCTAATTTTGACGAAGCATTTCTGCGCATTTATCCAAATTTTGTTACTGATTTCAACAAGCTTCTCAAACCTGAGTCTCAGATAACGTTAAAAAACGGTGAAAGGTTAAACACTGAATTGCGCATTTATGCACTGTTGAAGCTCGGAATAGCAGAGGGTAGTAGAATACAGGAATTTTTGAGATGCTCTGCATCTACGATTTATAACTCCCGTACCAATATGAGAAATAAAGCAATTAACCGAGAAACTTTTGAAGCCGATATACGAAACTTGGGGGAATAACTAATTCTACAACTCCATCTACAACTTTATAATAAAACTGTTAATCTTATTAATTAATATACAATTTGTTACATTAAATCTAAATCTACTTTTTATCTTCCCGCCAGTTGTTTGGGGTTCGAAAAGTTTATAATCTTGCATTTGAGTTCCACTACTCTTCAACAAACTAAATTATAAACCTTAGAACTTTCAAAGCATGGAAAGATTACATTTAAAGATGCCATATCGATTATGGTTTTTTATTACCATAATTCTGATTTCAGGTATCGCACGTGGACAAGACATTGTTGTCAATGGTCATGTGGCCGATGAGACCGGAGAGGGTGTTATTGGAGCATCTGTCCGAATACTCGGTTCACAGATTGGTACGGTAACAGACCTCAATGGCGATTTTAATATTAAGGCATCTAATGGAGATAAAATTGTTGTTTCTTATGTTGGATACGAGGATTGTATAGTAGAGGCTGCCCCGCAGTTAACCATACATTTAATACAGAACACTAAAGCCCTTGATGAAATTGTTGTAATTGGTTACGGAAGGGTAAAGAAATCTGACTTAACAGGATCTGTTACAGCTCTGGGCGCTGATAACATGGTCAAGGGTGCAGTAACCTCAGCAACCGATATGCTTGTTGGGCAGGCTGCCGGTGTAAGTGTTATAACAGATGGAGGTGCTCCGGGAAGTGGGGCAACAATTCGTATCAGAGGTGGATCTTCTATGTCAGCTTCCAATAATCCTCTGGTAGTAATAGATGGTGTGGCAGTTGACGATAACGGTATTAGTGGCATGGCTAATCCATTGGCTTCCGTTCATCCTAACGACATAGAATCTTTTACCATACTTAAAGATGCCTCGGCAACTGCAATTTATGGTTCGCGTGCATCAAATGGTGTAATTATAATAACAACCAAAAAAGGTCAGGCGGGAAGGACTAAAGTAAATTATGCCGGTAACGTAAAAATTAGCACTCGCTCTAATAAGGTTGATGTAATGTCTGCTAATGATTTTAGGAAATTTGTTGTCTCTAAATTTGGTGAGAATAGTTTGCAGACAAGTGCTCTGGGTACAGATAACATAGATTGGCAAGATGAAATATTTAGAACCTCCATCAGTACGGATCATAATATAAGTATAAGCGGGTCGATACCAAATTTGCCATATCGAGTGTCTATAGGTTTTACTGATGAAAATGGTATACTAAAAACTTCTAATATGCAGAGATGGACCGGGGCTGTTAATTTAAGTCCTCAGTTCTTTAATAAACATCTTAGTTTACAGGTAAATGTCAAAGGTATATATAATAAAAATTGATTTGCTGATACCGGCGCAATAGGACTTGCAACCCAATTTGATCCAACTCAGCCGATCTATATGAATTCTTCAGAATATGGTAACGGATATTTCATGTATCTAAACCAAGTGAATGGTAGACCGATAGATATCGGACTCGCCAATCCCGTGGCTATGCTTAACGAGCGCAGTGACAAATCTAAAGTTTATCGACGCTTGGGGAATTTGCAATTGGATTATAAAATGCACTTTCTCCCGGAAATACGAGCCAATTTAAACCTTGGTTATGACATATCTACGGGTGAAGGAGAGATAATGATAGCAGATAATTCGCCATTGGCATGGTGTACGGGAATCTATAAATCGGGATTTGGAGAGAATCAATCGTATCATCAGTTGAAACGAAATACACTGCTTGAGTTTTATCTTGATTATTCCAACACATTTAAAGATCATTCAATTGATTTTATGGTTGGCTATTCTTGGCAGAGATTCTACACTTCTGAGTGGACGAAATATCCTTATTCTCTGTCTCTCGCTAATGAAAAAGGACAAAATTTTTATAAGGATAGCATTGATAATAAGACGGAAAACTATTTGGTATCTTTTTTTGGTAGACTTAACTATATATTAAAAGATCGCTATCTGTTTACATTCACTCTTAGAGAGGACGGGTCTTCACGTTTCTCAAAAAATAACCGTTGGGGCTTGTTTCCATCGGCTGCCTTGGCATGGAGAATCCAGCAGGAATCATTTTTAAGAGATGTAATGTGGTTGTCAGAACTTAAACTTCGCCTTGAATATGGTGTAACAGGACAGCAGAATCTCAATAACGGAGATTATCCCTATCTTGCAAGATATTCTTATTCCAAACCGGGAGCCAATTATTTCTTCGGAGATACGGAGTATAGATTAATTGCCCCACAGGCGTATGATGAAAATCTAAAATGGGAGGAAACTAAAACATATAATGTGGCTTTTGATTTCGGGTTCCTTAACAATAAGCTTATGGGAACTTTAGATCTCTATTCTCGTAAGACTGAAAACTTATTGAATACGGTGACTGCTCCTGCGGGCACAAACTTCAGTAATGCACTGCTTACAAATGTCGGCTCTCTTGTAAATAAAGGTGTAGAATTATCTTTGACGGTACGTCCCGTAACTTCAAGGGATCTGAATTGGACACTCTCTTATAATGTATCGTATAATAAAAATGTAATCACTAAACTAACATTTAACGATGATCCTTCCTACAAAGGTGTTATTCATGGATTAATTGATGGTGCTACCGGATATTATGTCCAAATTAATGCTGTAAATAAACCTTATAATGCATTTTATGTATTCGAACAAATGTATAACACTGACGGTCGTCCATTAGAAGGAGCGTATGTTGATCAGAATGGTGATAATAAGATAGATGAGGAGGATTTGATTGCCTTTAGGAAATCGGCTCCTGATGTCTATATGGGTCTTCAGAGTCAGTTGTCTTATCGGAATTGGGATCTGTCATTTGGAATGAGGGCAAGTTTCGGTAATTATGTCTATAATAACGTGCAATCAAATAGAGAGGCTTGGGACGGTTCCCAGATGTATGACCAAACCGGATTTCTCAAGAATAGGGTGGAAACTGCATGGGTAACTGATTTCCGTACAGGTCAATACCGTAGCAGTTACTACGTACAGAACGCTTCATTCTTAAGAATGGATAACCTCACT
>CAZXHO010000219.1:0-4520 GCA_964640365.1 uncultured Sangeribacter sp.
GATCACCTTACGGATATGAGCGTGCATGTCCTGTGCTTGATCAGCGGTTGCGGTTTTGCCGGTACCGATAGCCCATACGGGTTCGTAAGCTATAACGATTTTAGAGAAATCTTCAGGAGATAGACTGAACAGAGCTTCTACCTGACCTTTTACTACATCATTGTAAGTACCGTTTTCACGCTCTTCAAGAACCTCTCCAACACAGAAAATAGGAGTAAGACCATTTGCGAGGGCAAGCTTTGTCTTTGCCAAAAGCTGCTCATTGTTCTCTCCGAAATACTGGCGGCGCTCGCTGTGGCCGAGAATAACATGGCTGGCTCCAGTAGACTTAACCATCGCTGCGCTAACTTCCCCTGTGTAAGCACCTTTTTCATGCTCTGAACAGTTCTCTGCACCAAGTTTCAGAGGCTCATCAATTACTCCTTTCACAGATACAAGATGTGTGAAAGGAACACAAATGACCACTTCGCAATTTGCTTTTTTCTCTTTAAGAAGATCATTGATCTGATTGGCAAGCTCCACACCTTCCTCAAGGACAGTGTTCATTTTCCAGTTGCCGGCTACTATGTTTTTTCTCATTTTATTGATTTTTTACAAGTCGTATGGTGACCTGATTTGGGTTTAGATTGCAAAATTAAACCTTTTTTGTGGCTTAAACAATTTTGTCGCCTCAATTTTATCTTTTATTACCGTTTTATCGGCTATTTTCATTAATTTTGCATATTGGGCAGGTCTCATATTCCCTAATTAAATCCATACTATTATAAAGTTTGTTCGGATTTATCGGGAAACCAATATAAACAAATTATGGATTTTCAACTTACTTCTCAATATAAACCTACAGGAGATCAACCGGAGGCTATCGACGAGCTTGTAAAAGGCGTGGAAGCCGGACTAACCCACCAAACTTTATTGGGTGTCACCGGTTCGGGTAAGACCTTCACCATGGCGAATGTAATTCAACAGGTGAAGCGCCCCACCCTTATTCTCTCTCACAATAAAACTTTGGCGGCACAACTTTATGCTGAGTTTAAATCATTTTTCCCTAATAATTCTGTGCAATATTTTGTCAGTTATTATGATTATTATCAGCCTGAAGCCTATATTCCCTCATCTGACAAATATATTGAAAAAGATCTGATGATCAACGATCAGATTGAGAAGCTCAGACTCTCAACAGTAGCTTCTCTTCTTTCCGGAAGAAGAGATATTGTTGTTGTGTCAAGTGTAAGCTGCATCTACGGTATGGGAAATCCTGATGATTTTTCACAAAGTGTGATTAACATATCTTTAGGGCAGCGAATCTCAAGAAATGCTTTTCTCAGAAAACTTGTTGATTCTCTCTATTCAAGAACTGAAATAGCTCTTGCCCCGGGACAATTTAGAGTCAAGGGTGATACTGTAGATATAATGCTCTCGTTTGAGGATATTCAGCTGAGAGTGATGTTCTGGGGGGATGAAATTGAAAAAATACAAACCATTGATCCTGTTAATGGAATAGTTCTTTCAAATCTCGAAGGATTTAATCTTTATCCGGCAAATATATTTGTCACCACCAAGGAGAGAATGGCTTCGGCAATCGACCAGATTTCCCTTGATCTCGGAGCTCAATGCGAGTTCTTCATGAAAGAAGGTAAATTGCTTGAAGCTGACAGGTTGCGCGAAAGGGTAACATACGACCTTGAGATGATGAAGGAGTTGGGACATTGCGCAGGCATCGAAAATTACTCAAGATATTTTGATGGCAGAGAACCCGGGATGCGGCCTTTCTGTCTGTTGGATTATTTTCCTAAAGACTTCCTTACAATAATTGATGAGAGCCACGTTACTTTACCTCAATTGAGAGGAATGAATGGTGGTGACCTTTCGAGGAAAATGAATCTGGTTGAATACGGCTTCCGACTACCCGCTGCCATAGACAATAGACCGCTAAAATTCGATGAATTCGAAAGGCTTACTCCACAAACCATCTACGTGAGTGCCACCCCGGGTGATTATGAGCTTGTGCAATCTGAAGGAGTGTTTACGGAACAAGTGATTCGTCCTACCGGACTTCTTGATCCGGAAATTGAAGTGCGCCCTACCATGAATCAAATTGATGATCTCATGGAACAGATTCAGCAAAGAATCGAAGCGGGTGAACGCACGCTCGTGACTACTCTCACAAAAAGAATGGCTGAAGAACTTGATCAGCATTTGCGAAAATGGGGGGTGAGCAGCGCTTATATACATAGCGACGTGGATACTTTGGAACGAATTCGAATCCTTGAAGATCTTCGGGAAGGAGTCTATGACGTTTTGGTGGGTGTCAATCTTCTTAGAGAGGGATTGGACTTACCGCAGGTGAGTCTTGTTGCAATTCTGGATGCTGATAAGGAAGGTTTCCTTAGAAATCATAGATCCCTTACCCAAACAGCCGGTAGAGCGGCAAGAAATGTGCATGGTAAGGTTATTATGTATGCTGACAAAATAACTGACAGTATGCAGAAAACCATAGATGAAACCGAGAGACGGCGTTCAAAACAGATGCTTTATAATGAACGCAATGGAATTACTCCTACGCCTATTGTTAAAACTTCTTCTGCGAGAGAACTGATCGATCTTTATGGTGGACAACAGATGCCCGAAGTTCCATCATTGGTAGAGTTGCCGGATAAGGATAAGAAAAAGAAACTGTCAGGTCAAAAAGTCGCGCCCACTTCTCCGGTGGCTAAAAGGGCAGCAGCCAAAGGTAAAACTATCGTTCAGACACCTCGTCCATATATTGAGGAAGAACATGAGGTTGGCCTTGCTGCTGATCCCGTTATCGAATATATGTCTGCGGCAGAACTTGAAAAACGCATTAACAAATTAAATGATGAGATGGTTGCTGCAGCTAAACGTACCGATTTTATCGCGGCCGCAAAACTTAGAGACGAAATGCTTGCTATCAGAGCTTTGTATGATGCAAAGATAAAAGCAGTAGAAGTATGAGTGAACGGATAGATAAGACTAAAATTACTAAACCCCTTCAGAATCCTTTTCCACTTGTTGACCGAAAAGCGTTCCTTCCTACATCGAAGGAGGAGATGCAGATGGCAGGGTGGGATCAGGCAGATGTGATTATTTTTTCCGGAGATGCCTATATAGATCATCCTTCGTTTGGTGCAGCTGTGATCGGAAGAGTGCTTCAGGCAGCCGGTTATAAGGTCGCTATTGTTCCACAACCAAACTGGCGTGATGACCTTCGGGATTTCAAAAAGCTTGGTAAACCACGGCTTTTTTTCGGAGTGTCTGCCGGTGCCATGGATTCTATGGTGAACCATTATACAGCCAACCGAAGATTACGCCATGATGATGCCTACACTGCCGGAGGAAGACATGGAATGCGGCCTGATTATCCAACCATAGTTTATTCAAAAATATTAAAGGAACTATATCCTGACGTTCCGATAATAGCGGGAGGAATAGAAGCTTCACTCCGCCGCGTGGCTCATTATGATTATTGGCAGGATAGATTAAGACCTTCCATACTTGTGGACGCTCCGGTTGATCTTTTAAGCTATGGAATGGGAGAAAGAACTGTTTTAGAGATAGCCAAAAAATTGAACGGCGGAGAAAAGATAGAAAATATTACCGATCTTCCACAGACCGCACTCATAACAAACGCAAGCCCCGGATGCAATGACATAGTTCTACATAGCTTCGAGAGTTGCCTGAAGGATAAAAAGCTTCAGGCTGAAAATTTTAGACACGTGGAAGAGGAATCAAATAAATATTCCGGTAAAGTATTGTGGCAAGCCACAGGAGACAGGTATGTAAAAATAAATCCAATGTTGCCTCCTATGACTTCTGATGAAATAGATGCATCGTTCGACCTTCCATATACCAGGGTTCCTCACCCTCGGTATAAAGGTAAGGCAATTCCAGCTTACGACATGATCAGACATTCCGTAAACCTTCATAGAGGTTGCTTCGGAGGATGCGCGTTTTGCACCATTTCAGCGCATCAGGGAAAATTTATTGCTTCCCGATCCAAAGAATCTATAATGAAAGAGGTTAAATCGGTTTGTGCTATGCCAGATTTCAAAGGATATATCTCCGATCTTGGCGGTCCGTCTGCAAACATGTATGCTATGGGAGGCTTCGATAAGTCAATCTGTGCAAAATGCATTCGACCTTCATGTCTTCATCCGAAGCCATGTCCCAATCTTAATAATGATCATTCTCCTCTTATTGACATCTATAAAAGTGTTGATACTCTGGCTCTAGTAAAAAAATCATTTGTGGGTAGCGGTGTCAGATACGACCTTGCTATGGCTAATAATAAAAACCAAAAGGTTAATGACATCAATAAACAATACCTAAACGATCTTATTAAGAATCATGTTTCCGGAAGACTGAAAGTTGCTCCCGAGCACACTTCTGAAAGAGTTCTTGACTGCATGCGCAAGCCTTCATTCGATCTTTTCAGAAAATTCAGAAAAATATTTGAAGAGGTCAACTCTAAAGCAGGTTTGAAACAGCAGCTTATACCCTAT
>CAZXHO010000220.1:0-4514 GCA_964640365.1 uncultured Sangeribacter sp.
GAAGGTTAATTTACACGGACAAAGTTACCGAGAGAATCAAATTGTAGATCTACTCCTGAAACTAATTCAACTTCATATCCCGTCGAAAGCTTATTAATTTCATTCACTCCGTAGCCCTGATAATTCTCATTAAGATAATTTTCGATTGTAGAAGGAACAATTCCGCTCGGGATTGTCTGACCATCAGGGGCATCCACTTCAATCCATTCTCCTTTTGAATTGAAAGTCACCTCATGTCCGTTAATGAATTTTACTTCATAGAATGAGATACTTCCGTCTACAACTTTTTCTGCCTTACTGATTGTTATATTTGAATAGTAGGTAGAAATAAATGTCTGAGCCTCTTTTGGCAACTTATTCTCATTAATCACAGTTTCCAATTCATTACTGTCATCATCAGAACAACTTGTCAATGTACCGCCTGCCATTAGACCGGCAAACAACAAAAGCGCAATTCCGAATTTCTTTTTCATAATTCAATAAGTTTTGATTTTAGCCTAATAATATATATATCTTATAAACAAATATATATTATAAATGTTCGACTAATCCCAACATTCTGTTTCTGAAGCAATCTCCGGAATGGTCGAAGAATGATACACAGGGTCTTGACCAGCTCTTAGTTGACGGTGATAGTCCTTCATAAGAATTACGGCGTATCGACCAAGAATCACAATTGCACCAAGATTACATAAAGTCATTAGAGCCATCGTAATATCTGCAAAACCCCATACAAGATCAAGCGAACAAACAGCTCCAAGATATACCATGCCTCCTACCAACAGTCTGTAGACTCCGATAATAAAATCATTATTTTTGATAAACCGTATATTTGTTTCACCATAATAATAGTTGGCTATTATACTTGTAAAGGCAAAGAATAGTATTGCTATACTGACAAATATAGACCCATAATTATGCGAGCCTCCAAGATCCATGTCTATAGCCTTTTGAGTTAATACAATACCATCATGACCCTGACCGAAAATCCCACTACAAAGTATAATGAAAGCTGTGGCACTACAAATTAAAATGGTATCGGTATAAACTCCAAGCGCCTGAATGAGACCTTGTTTAACAGGATGAGAAACAGAAGCTGTTGCAGCGGCATTAGGCGTTGAACCCTCTCCGGCTTCATTACTGAAAAGTCCTCTTTTTATACCCATTATCATAGCTGCTCCCAAGGCTCCTCCGGCAGCCTGACCAATTCCAAATGCATTTTCAAAAATAAGCAGGAGAATCTCAGGTATCCTTTGTACATTTATAATTATAATGACAATTGCAAGAATAATATAAGCAACTGCCATGATAGGCACTACTATCTCACTGAATCTTGAGATACTCTTTATTCCTCCGAATATAATTACTATTGTAAGAATTGTAAGAATAATTCCCATCCACTCCTTCGGAAAAGCATAACATTCTTCGAATGCAGATGCAATTGTATTCGATTGCACAGTATTAAAAGCAAATCCGAAAGTAAGAGTAATCAGAACGGCAAATGTTACAGCCCACCACCTCTTATGCAGTCCTTTTTGTATATAATATGCGGGACCTCCCATGAAAGAATTCTTTCCTTTTACTTTAAATAGTTGTGCAAGTGTGGATTCTATAAAAGCACTTGAAGCTCCGAGCAATGCAATTATCCACATCCAGAAAACGGCGCCTGGCCCACCCACAGCTATCGCCGTTGCAACTCCCGCAAGATTACCCGTTCCGACACGCGATGCTATTGAAATTGCAAAAGCCTGGAAAGAACTAACTCCGTGACTCTTTGAAATACCTCTGTCAGAATTATTCTTTGAACCGGATTTCACAAGGAGCCGACACATCTCACCTATCATTCTGAATTGCACCCCTCTTGTGATGGCAGTAAAATAGATTGCAATCAATAGAAGGATAACCACCAGAATATAATCTGTCAGTACCCCACTTATTAATTGTACGATTTTTTCCATGATATTAGATAATTAGATTTAAGTTGGTATGTATAATATAGTAGATTGTATTACAAATTGCTCACCTGAAAAGAGCATCAAGTTTTGGATCGTCCAATAGACAATATACCCTGCTTCCGTTGGGTGTATAAGCCGGTGTTGGAAGTGAAAAAAGCTCACCCACTATGTGTTCCATTTCATCAGGAGATAAACGTGTGCCACGTTTTATAGCTGAAGATCTTGCCATCACAAGAGCAAGCCTCTCCGACATTGAACCGTACGCGTCCGCGTTCTTGCCATAATTCACACCGTCTTCTGTTACAGATTCAAGAATCTTCAAGATCATATCTTTTGGATCAATATCTTTCATCATAGCAGGCACTCCGGTGATTTTCCAGCGGTCTTCTTCTTCATATTCAATTTTAAAACCAAGTCTTGATAACTCTGAAGAAACCTCTTGTAATGCCGATTGGTATTCCGGGTCAAGGTTTATGGTTTCCGGAAACATAACACCTTGCGACACCTGTTCCCCTTGCGACATCTGTTGCATGTATTGGTCGAACAAAATTCTTAAATGTGCACGATGCTGATCTATAATTATAATACCTTCTCGAGAGGATGTAATTATATAACTTAGAGCATGCTGGAGACATAGAGCATTAACGGGAAGATATTCTTCCAGTTCCGGCAACGTACCTCCCTTGTCTGCTGGCCTGATTTCGGATATGTGTGTAAAAGAAGTTGAACCTTCAGGAGTTCTTTCTCCGGCTTCCTTATCAGAGAAAGAGGACTCTTTTTTATCAGAAAGAACATTTTTACTATCCATAAAATCTGCATACAGAGAATCCCAGTATCGTTGCGGTCTCTCCGAAAACCGGTTACGAAAGCCATTTCCACCAAATGAAGAACCTCTTCCGGAGCCGCTACTATATCCTTTATTTACAAAAGAATTTTGATGCTCCACAAATGGGTTATAATCTTCAGGAATATCAAGCTCAGGTTTTTCCGGAATGGCACCTTGAGGCAGAGGATCCACCGGAAGCACATCACTATTGAAATCTATTGAGGGAACAGCGCCAAATTTGCCCAAAGCCGCTCTGACCGAAGCCTGAAGAATTGGCCATATTTCCTGTTCATACTCAAACTTGATTTCCTGCTTTGTAGGATGAATATTCACATCAATACTTGCAGGATCCACTTCAAATTTCAAGAAATAGCAAGGCTGTGTATCGGCAGCTATAAGAGATTCGTAGCAATTCATAATTGCCCGGTGGAAATATGGATGACGCATATTTCTTCCGTTGACAATAAGATATTGAAGAGGATTGCGACGCCTTGCATATTCCGGACGCGAGATAAAACCGGAGATTTTAATCAGTGTAGTATCAACATCAATGGGAAGTAGATGGAGGTCGAGATTATTTTTCCAAATATCTCCTATGCGTTGTTTAAACGATCCGGCTCTCAGATCAAGGGTTCTGTTTCCCGTATCTATTCTCATACGGATATTATTATTGACCAGAGCGAGTCTCTCGAATTCACGCATAATGTTTGACAACTCTACATTATCTGTCTTGAGGAATTTGCGCCTTGCCGGAACATTAAAAAATATATTCTTAACCATGATGTTGACACCCCTGTCGCAAACGCACGGTTCCTGCACTTCTACCTTTGAAGCATTGATCAGAAGTTTAGTGCCAATTTGGGAGTCTTCAGTACGTGTTTTAATCTCAACTTGAGAGATTGCACAAATAGAAGGAAGAGCCTCTCCCCTGAACCCCATGGTGTGAAGAGAGAAAAGGTCTTCCGCTCCCCTTATCTTGGAAGTAGCATGACGTTCGAACGCCATTCTGGCATCCGTCTCACTCATTCCCTTACCATTATCCACAACCTGAATCAACGTGCGTCCGGCATCCTTAATGAAAATGCTGATATCGGTTGCCCCTGCGTCCACGGCATTCTCCACCAATTCCTTGATAACCGAGGCCGGGCGCTGAATCACTTCTCCGGCAGCTATCTGATTAGCTACGGAATCCGGTAAAAGTTTTATGACGTCACTCATTCCGTTTCTTCTTTTTTTATCGCTGAATTTGTTTTTACTTCTTTTTCCTCTTTTTCTTTCTTAGTTTCTTTCTCAATTTCTTCTCCTTGCTTTACAGCTTTTGCAGCTTCTTCCGACAACTTTTTATCCTCAGCTTCCAATTCTTTAAGTGTATCAGAACCTACCAACTCAGTAGCGATAGAATCCGGAGCCATCAATTCTGAAGCCGGTATGTCGTCATATAGCGGCAAAGAACTTGCCGGCATCACAAATCTTGTGCCGGAGAAAGATTTAGGCTCACCAAAATCAGAAGGAGCAAGAAAATATTGTTCAAGCGCATCAGGCACTTCTCCAAGATTATCAGCCCATCTCATTTTATCTCCATACCATTCTCTTTCCGGACGTAGGCTTGCCCACCATCTGAAATTAGGAAGGTATTGCTGCGACTTTTTAACCAAGAAGATCGGAGTAACGGTTCCACTTACTTCAGGCCACATTTTGAGTTTATCCATTTTGTTGTTCTCCAAATCAATGGA
>CAZXHO010000221.1:0-4505 GCA_964640365.1 uncultured Sangeribacter sp.
GTTGTTGACATCTACACCAAGTTTCTCTGCATAGAAGCGGTCGAAGGCATGTTCAGCATCAATTATGGCACATATGCCTCCTTGGCGCTGTGCTTCTGCTATGACATGTATGGCGAGCGTAGTTTTACCTGACGACTCAGCTCCATATATCTCGGTAATCCTTCCACGGGGAAGGCCACCTACTCCAAGAGCGAAATCAAGGCCGATAGAACCCGTGGACACTGTCTCCACATCCTGTACGGCGTCATCGCCAAGACGCATCACAGTGCCGCTGCCGAAATCTTTTTCAAGATGAGCCATAGCCACTTCCAGTGCTTTCTTCTTGGCATCCATATCACTTATTCTACCCACGGGCTGAGCCGCGGCTGCTTTTTTCTTTGCCATATATATTTCTCTTTTCTATTTTTCTTTTGCAAAGTTAATAAATCGAAGGGCTAAAATCATAATATTTTGTCGTTTAAATCGCCCCTTTTACATTAATTTATCTTAACAGACAGCCTAAGACTGCAAAATATTTGCACCCACCGGTTATAACACCCTTATACCTATCAAATTCTTCCTTACGCAGATAAATCTCCCTGCGGAATGATGGAAAAGTCAAAAAAACATAAAATAATCAGCCTTTTCGTGATAAAAACACTTTTGTTTTATGTTTTATAGCCATAAATATATCTAATTTTGCAATCATTTTTTCATTTATGCGACCAAATATATCTCACCGAGGTTATGAAATGCCCTCTTCTCCCATCAGGAAGTTGGTGGGCGCCGCACGCGAGGCAGAACGAAGAGGCACACATGTTTACCGCCTGAATATCGGACAGCCCGACATTCCCACACCTCCACAGGCAATTGAGGTGCTACGCAACATAGACCGCAAGGTGCTGGAATATTCCCCTTCTGAGGGAATAGAATCCCTGAGACGCAAGATGTCTGACTATTATTCCCGTTTCGGACTGGATATTTCTCCGGATGAAATAATCATTACTTCGGGAGGATCGGAAGCCGTTCTCTTCGCTTTTATGGCTTGTCTCGATCCGGGAGATGAAATTATTATACCTGAGCCGGCATATGCCAATTATATGGCATTTGCAATCTCTGCGGGAGCGGTGATCAAAAGTGTCACCTCAGACATATCTTCCGGCTTCAAGCTTCCGCCGGTGGAAGATTTCGAAGCCTTGATAACACCCCGGACAAAGGGCATACTAATCTGCAATCCCAATAATCCTACCGGATATATCTATTCGGAAGAGGAACTGATGAAAATAGCCGACATTGTGAAAAGGCATAATCTATTCCTGTTTTCGGATGAGGTTTACCGTGAATTCTGCTATACCGACAAACCCTTTATTTCAGCAATGTCGCTTCCCGGCATTGAACAAAACGTTGTGCTGATAGACTCCGTGTCGAAACGCTATAACGAATGTGGAATCAGAATCGGGGCATTAGTGACACGCCATAGGGAGTTGCGCGCCAACGTAATGAAATTCTGTCAGGCAAGGCTAAGTCCGCCTCTGTTAGGACAGATCGTTGCGGAAGCGTCGGTAGATACTCCCCAAGATTATATGGATTATGTATTTGACGAATATCTTGAGCGCAGGAATTTTCTGATACATCGGCTCAATATGATTCCGGGCGTCTATTCACCGATGCCCATGGGAGCTTTCTATACGGTGGCGTCTCTTCCGGTGGAAGATGCCGACCATTTCTGCAAGTGGGTGCTTGATGAATTCAGTCATAAGGGACACACCATCTTTATGGCTCCCGCCTCCGGATTTTATACCACTCCGGGAGAGGGTAAGAATCAGGTGCGCCTTGCTTATGTGCACAACATTGACTATCTTTCCGGCGCCCTTGACACACTGGAAGCGGCACTTAAGGCATATCCGGGAAAGAAAGCCTGACAAGACTTATAAAAGAGATGATAAAACAAACGGCACCCCGTCAGTGTGGCTGATTATTCACTGACGGGATGCCGTTTGTTTCAATTATACTTGGAGTGGTTCAGACATTGAAACGGAAATGCATGATATCTCCGTCACAAACCACATATTCTTTTCCTTCAACCGACATTTTTCCGGCTTCCTTGACGGCATTTTCTGAACCAAGGTTTACGAAATCATCATACTTTATCACTTCTGCACGGATAAAGCCTTTCTCGAAATCCGTATGGATTATGCCAGCAGCCTGAGGGGCCTTTGTGCCGCGGAGGAATGTCCATGCCCGAACTTCGTCAGGACCTGCTGTGAAATAAGTCTGCAGATCGAGCAGGGCATAGGCGGCACGGATAAGACGGCTCACACCACTTTCTTTCAGACCGATCTCCTCAAGGAATTCGGCACGCTCTTCAGCTGTCTCAAGTTCAGCGATATCGCTTTCGGTGGCGGCTGCCACAATCATTATTTGGGAAGAATCTTCCTTGAGAGCTTCCTTCACCTGTTCCACATATTTATTACCCCCTACAGCCGACGCATCGTCAACATTGCAGACATATAGCACCGGTTTATTGGTGAGAAGGAAAAGGTCGTGGGCAAAACGCTGTTCATCTTTAGTTTCAAACTGCACGCTCCGGGCAGGCTTCCCCTGTTCAAGGGCCTCTTTGTAAGCCTTAAGCACCTCTGCCTGCATTTTTGCTGTCTTATCGCCACCGGTCTGAGCTGCTTTCAGTGTTTTGGCAAGACGCGCATCCACGGTTTCGAGATCTTTCAGCTGAAGCTCGTAGTTGATGATCTCCATGTCGCGCACGGGATCTACAGTGCCGTCTACATGGGTGATGTTATCGTCGTCAAAACAGCGAAGCACATGCAGGATGGCGTCTGTTTCACGGATATTTGCAAGAAATTTATTACCGAGACCCTCTCCTTTTGAGGCACCCTTCACAAGGCCGGCGATATCTACAATCTCAACCGTGGCAGGCACCACGCTGCGCGGATTGCACATCTCCACAAGTTTATTAAGACGCTCGTCGGGCACAGTGATCATACCCACATTAGGTTCGATTGTACAGAATGGAAAGTTGGCTGACTGGGCTTTGGCATTACTCAGACAGTTGAATAGGGTGGATTTACCGACATTCGGTAAACCCACTATGCCGCATTTTAAAGACATTGTTCGTTGCTGTTAGAATTTATTGCAAAATTAATAAATTAACTTACAACTCACAACTACCGACATATAAGAACATCCCCACAATCCTCATATAAGGGAGGATTATAATTTACCATGGCACGTAGCCGGTGCGTTGATAAAGATAGGTCACCACCTGTCCTCCGTTTGTCTGCCATTGGAGCCAGAGGGTGTTGTTGCTGTCGGTAAACCAATATGCCATAGTGGAGGCACTACCGGATTCGTATTGGATGTTTATCTGATAATTCGTGGTGTTTGAATCTGAGCGCTGGCAGAAATAAGCCATCTCCTCAGAAGTCGGCACAGAACGGTCGTAATAATAATACCTGCCGTGGCCGCCACCGAAAAAATCCAAATAATTAGTGTCGTATCTTCCCACCGCCGAAGAGTTGGCCTGTACAAGCTGCCACACTCCCTCAAGACGGGAATCATAAAAATAATTTGAACCCCAACCCGGAGGCGGATTATATGGCCAATAATCTCCTTCTACACAACTGTTGAACAATAGGGGACCTCCGGCAGCTATCAAGGCAAGGAGCAAACCCGTCAAAAAAGATGTTTTCTTCATAACCATCTGACGTTATAGTGAATTAATTAAAACAAAGGCTCCCGAAAGGTTTGTTTCCCGGATTCTTATAAAGCCGGGAAACTTAAACATCAAGCCTTGATAAAATTAAAACTATGAAACGCTCCTTTTGTTTAAACGGATGTTGTAAAAGAGCGCTTTCATTATCTCGGATATGATCAAAATATGATCTGCAATCTTGCCTCGAGAGTGTTGACGTGTCTGGATGGCAAGAGATTTTCGACAGCACGGTCGCGGACTTCTGTATATGAATAGCGCAGACGGGCGAGCATCCATGAATTGATGTAATAGATAAAGGTACAACTGATGTCGTTTGAAATACCACCCATCACATTAGCCTTACGGTCGGACGCATTCACATAGTCATAGCAGAGAGCGACTTCAAGTGTCTTAGGCGCCGGGGTTGCCACACCACCTTCGCTTGAGGAGTAGGTGTAGTGGCTGCCAAGGATCATATACCTTGCCATGCCGTAAGCTCCCTGCGCATTATATGAATCATAACCGTTCTTGCGCGCTACGTTCATGTAATAATATTGAGATTCTAAGGCAAAGCGGTCTTTTACGAAAAGAAATTCAGGCGAAAGTTTGAACGATCCCTTCGCACTTTCTATATCAGCCGACAGAAGCGGCACCTTAGAGACTCTGCTCGGGAAGGTGCTGGAATACACGAAGCCTGTGTGATTGTCGGCATTAGGCTTGCTATAGTTGAGAGAAATACCAAACTGCAAGACATTGCCGTCCACATGTTTCGGACGCCATACAAATCTTGTTTCGGCTCCCCATGACTGTTTGCCCA
>CAZXHO010000222.1:0-4485 GCA_964640365.1 uncultured Sangeribacter sp.
TTTTTAACTCTTCATGTAATTGGAAAGCTTAGTTATGAAGAAATGAAGACCCAGCTGGAGATAGCCATTCATCAGTTTGCCAAACGACAGATGACTTGGTTTCGAGGCATGGAGAGGAGAGGGTTTAAAATTCATTGGCTTCCTTACGATTTGTCTGAAAAAGAATTTATTGATAGAGTAAAAGAGTTGCTCTAAACTTTTTTTACTGTGGATTAAAGTTGTTCAGTCAAAAATATAGAACTAATCAAGTTGCAGGTTACTCAGTTATCTACATTGTAACGATTGTCCCCTTGTAACGATGAGTTAGCAATAACAGTTCGTATAAATCGATATAAAAACTTCCCGATGCCACAAGGATTCGGGAAGTTTTTATATCTTGGTGGATGAAATTAATTTATGACTTGATAAAAGTTATCAGGTCTTTAGGAGAAAACTGTTTACCTTTTAATAACATAGATGACCTGTATAGCTTACCGGCAAACATAACACTGAAATAGGCGGTAACATAAAGTATGACAATAGAAAGAACCGACTGCCATATTGGAGAAACACCTGAAATTGCATTAATAGTTCCAATTGTCGGAGATGTAAATGGAATATAATTACAAGCTGTAGCAAAGGCAGAATTTCCATTGTCTACGGCATACATTCCAATATAGAATGCTCCGAGCAATATGAAAGTTAAGATAGTCATATAGGCTTGGTTCTCGTTATCTTTATCTGTTATGGCACCACAAGCGGCATATAAAGCTCCGTATAAAATGTATCCGCCAATCACATATAGAATCGCCCACATAAGACAGAGATATGCACGTGGATCCGTAAGATATTCCCAGGGGATAGCAAACTGGAACACCATGTAGAATGCCATCACCCCCAATATTATCATCGCTCCCCAAGTCAGTAACTGAATAATGCCCAGAATACCAACAGAAATGATCTTGGCAAGCATCATGGTTTTTCCGTCCACACATGTGGATATAATTTCCATGATACGGTTACATTTCTCAGTCTTGACCTTATTAAAAATCGTTGCTCCATTTGCCATAAGGAAAAAAGTAAGAAACATCCCCACAATCATGCCTGTAGCTTTTGCAGCAGTCATTTCTTCTGCATCCGGTTGGATTGGAAGATCAGAAGCTACATTATTAAATGAATCCGCATCTTTCAATATAAATCCAAACACGGCGCCAATTACGATTATTATGATAGGTAAAAGAAGAGTTCCTATCCAAAAAGATTTACCCCTTATATCAGTAAGAACTTCATTCTTTATGATTAAACCAAGTTGACTCATAGTCTATATTATTTTTAATGGTCAATATTAATTTAAAGTTTGATTGTTAGTTTCAGTTTCCGTCTCAATATTGGAAGCAGCCGGATCCGTTGTATAATTCAAGAAAATATCATTAAGAGTCGGAAGCTTTTCTTCAAAATGAAGGATTTCACCTTGAATAGAAATAGCATTAAGCAGGTCTGTATTTCTCACACCGTCCTTCTTCAGCATACTGTAAGAGTAACCTTTACGTCCTTTCACGGGAGGTATTGACTCAACCTTTAATAATAAACCACTATCAAGAAGGAGTGGGGTAGATAAGGAGTTTCTTGTAGTCAGAAGAATCTCTGAGGTCTTATGCTGTTCCTTTATATCTGTTATCTCTCCTTTGACAAGAAGTTTACCGTGGTTTATAAGTGCAATAGATGAGCACATTTCTTCAATTGCTGGCATGTTGTGGGAGGATAACATAATTGTAGCTCCTTTTTCATTCAATCGTGCTATAAGGTCTTTCAGCAAAGCACCGTTGATAGGGTCAAAACCGCTGAATGGCTCATCAAGAATAACCAGATCCGGTTCATGTACCAGAGTAGCGATTATCTGCACTTTCTGTTGATTACCTTTAGAAAGCTCTTTCACCTTTCTTTTACCTTGGCCTCTAAGATTGAATATTTCCATATATTCACCCATAACAACTCTAAGACGGGCTTTATCTCCGCCCTTAAGTTGTCCAAAATATAAGATCTGGTCTTCGACTCTCATCTTGTCATATAGTCCTCTTTCTTCGGGCATATATCCGATACGTCGGCAAGCCTCGAGAGACGCCGGAATATCATTTATGGTTACTGATCCGCTGTCGCTGACAAGAAGGTTGTTAATAATTCGTAACAACGTTGTCTTACCGGCACCATTAGGACCTAAAAGTCCACAAATCTCACCCTGTTTGACGGTGAAACTTACATCGTCAAGGGCTTTTGTTGAAGCATAATGCTTAACAAGGTTGTCAATCTTTAGAATATCCATAATATATCAGTATTTTACTGATTTTAGATTTTATCTTGAGTTACAAATATAATCATCTTAGAAGTCAAAAGGGTATGATAATCATTGATAATGGAAATATTCTTAATTCCAATAAGCGATAATTGCAGCACTATCTTATTGACCTAACTGGACATAATATTCTACCACCTATATTTTTAGCCAATTCACTTCGATATTTCATCAGTTCAGACAGCTTCAACTGTCTTTTCATTTCTTCTTCCCGCTTTCCTTTACCTGAGATTTCTCTGAATTTAGACATTAATTCTTTCATTTCCATATCAAGAATTCCGTTCTTCAATACATAAATTGAAGTGGGCAAAAGATTAATTAGCTTATCCTCTTCCTTCTCAACAGGCTTTTCACGTGAATATATGTGACTTAACTGATGAGGTTCGGTAATTGCGTCAGTAGTGAGACGTCTAATTATATCATTCTCGTGACTTGCCAATTCTTTGGAAGGGAAAATCCTTGAAAATTCCATAATGCGCTCTTCTTCCCAGTTGTTGATTTCCTCTTCCAGCTTTTGCTCTTCCCGTTGGATTTCTCCGATTGATAATGTCTGAGCTCCAATTTTTTTGTAGCCATCTTCCCTAAGTTGTATTTTTTCCTCTTCAAGTTTTGTTTTGAAGATTTCCAACTGACTCTTAAACACCGGTAAGAGTTCTTTGAGCGTTGAGAAGACCATGGAATACTCTTTGACAGTAAAATCAGTATTATATAATTCTTCTGCCATGTATTCAAGAACTGTTAATACCTGATCAGAGTTCTCATCATAGCAAAAATCCATGAACCCGTATTTAATGCAATATTCCAGAACTTTCCATTCCAATGGTTTGAGAGGATTATCAGTAAGCTGGTTTCCGAGAAGTCCGGGTATACCGCTTGCTGACTGCTGATTTGGATTATCTGATCCGGGACGTGCATTTTCGTTCTGATTAATTCGTGCAAAATTGCTTTCGTGTAAATCGGGATTAGCAACCCGGCCTTCAAGACCGGGAGATGCAATTTTACCGGATGCTATATCGTTGTCAAAGGTCCGAAGGTTTCTTTGTCTTTTAAGTTGTTCTACTACTGCCGCCCTCGCCTTTGCTGTAGCACTTCCAATTGATTCTTCACTCACTCCAAGGAGTCGGCTACATTCCTGTATATAAACATCACGTTTCACTTTATCAGGAATACACGCCAAAGAGTTTACAACACTTCTTACAGCTTCCACTCTTTTCTGTGGGTTGCCGTTTATTTCATTAAGAAGAACCTGAGTTTTGAATCTGATAATATCCGTTTCATGATCACGCACATAATCCCTGAATTCCTCCGGTGAATGTTTCCTTGCGAAGGAATCCGGATCATCACCGTCAGGCAAAAGCAATACATTTACATCAAGCTGATGCGAGAGGAGCATATCAATTCCTCTCAAGGAGGCTTTTATGCCTGCCGCGTCTCCGTCATAGATTAATGTAACTCTTTTTGTAAATCTATGAATTAGAGCTATCTGACCGTCTGTTAAAGCGGTTCCGGACGATGCCACTACATTCTGCATTCCGGCTTGCCACATACCAATAACATCGAGATACCCTTCCACCAAGTAACATTTATCTTCCCTCACTATGGCGGAACGTGCCTGATACATCCCATAAAGCTCATTACTTTTTTTATAGAGATCAGACTCAGGAGAATTAATATACTTTGCCGGTCCTCCCTTAAGGTCTCTGCCTCCGAAAGCTACAACCTTTCCTGAAGAATTTAAGATTGGGAAGATTACACGTCCTCTGAAACGATCATAATTATGACCTTGTTGACTCGTACCAATCAATCCTAATGTTTTAAGAACGTCAATGTTGAATCCTTTCTTGAGGGCTGCCTCCACGAAAGCATTACTTAAGTCTGAAGCATACCCAAGATGAAATTTGGTTACAGCTTCTTTAGTTACCCCACGTCCGTAGAGGTACTGTAAGCCAATATTTCTGCCGTCTTCGGTATCAAAGAGATTCTTTTCGAAGTAAGTCATGGCCCATTCGTTGGCTTTAAACAGGCCTTCCTTTCGGCTTTGGGCTTCCCTTTCTTCATCGGTCAGCTCTTTTTCCTCCACTTTAATACCATATTTTTTTGCAAGGTGCATGAGGGCATCATGGTAAGAAATTCCCTCTTTATCCATAATGAAATTC
>CAZXHO010000223.1:0-4472 GCA_964640365.1 uncultured Sangeribacter sp.
TATTATTTCCTAATTGTGTTGATAAAACGAGAATAAGCATATTGAACAAATTCAGATGGTGTTGTAGAGGAACACGTTGAAGTACATGTTCTCCACCACCCACGCGATCTGGCCGATGAGTCCGAAAGCCAGCAGCGCCGCCCAGACCCGTCCGCCCAGAGGACTCCTGGTCTTTTCTGTTTTCTTTCCCATGCTCAGGACCTCCTGTGCCTTAATTTTGGATATGCGTCAAAATGAGCCTGATATTTTCCTCAACGGGCCTTGTCCCATCCGCCCGTATGACGGGACAGCGCAGGGACCGCGCCCACTCCTCCACCATATCCTCCGGCCTGGAGGCGGCAAAGTCAAAGAACGCCTCTTCCTGCTCATACAGGTCCCCGCCGGGGAGCATCCTGTCCCCGAATTTCCGTAAGGAGCGTTCCCTCACACGCCGCAGCCGGACATCCCGCGGGAGCGTAAGCAGCACCGCATAGCGGAAGGAAGAGGCCACCTCTTCTCCATAATCGAAAAGCAATTCCTCTCCCGCTTCCGGACTCAGGCTTCCGTTCTTAGGGAAATCCGGCGCATCTGTCAGCCGCATACCGAGACCCCATTCAGCATCGATGGCAATGAATAAAGGCACCCGTGCTTCCCTTCCTATAGATGCCATTACTGCTGCGGAATTTAAAGTGCCTTTCAGCAAAACAACTCCACCAACGCAAAGATCGGAAATATAAACCTTCAGTTTTCCTATATTGTTTTCAGAAGCGTCTGCAAAAATTGACGGCATGAAACATTGTCCAACCTTCTGCTCCAAAGTTAAAGAAGACAAGACTGAATCTGTCTTCTCAAGCAGAACATCTGTTATGTCATTATAATTACTGCCGGTTGAACCGGCAGTAATTGCAGAAATGCTGTCTGAATCCGGCGGATTATGCTCTCGATGACGGCAACCGGTCAGAATCAGAAGAAAAATGATTAGCCCTATCCCCCTCATTTGATTATTCCTGAGAAACGCTCTTCACAAAACGCGGTTCTTGATCCGGCGCTATCGGCAACCCAAGTTCCTGTTGCTTTACAAACCAGTTCAGGATAGGTACGCTTAACTCCGCATTATCAGTCCATACCTTTTTATGTATTGCAAGACTAACCATATCGTCGTTGCCCTCTGCCACATAATCAATAGTGCCGACGTAATAAGTTTTGTCGGGATCCATTTCCTCCCCGTCTATAACCATTCTTATAAGGTTTCCGGCATCATCGGTAACCACTCTGGAATTCCAGCTGATTGCCTCTCCGCCTTTACGCGAAGCAACCGACATAGCCTCTATGATATCCGAACCCTTAAGACTGATAATGACATAATGGTTAGAGAAAGGATAAGTTGACAAAATCTGTCCCTCTGTGACATCTCCGGAAGGCATATCCTGACGGATTCCTCCACGGTTCATTATGGCAAGATCAACACGGGGAATTTCAGTCCCAGCTGCACGGAGCGAATCGGCTATATGATTTCCATACCAATACCCGAAATCTGCAGTCAGATTTGCCATGCCCGTGGAATTGTTTTTCATATCGTAAATAGACTGTGAGACAACATGTGCATTTACTGAATCCACCACATGCTTAAAGGGTTTAAGAAATTCAATCATCTCACTGTCATACTCTGATGGGGCAAAACGGTCAGTCACAGGTATCAGTTCATATCCAACCTTACTTCCATCTATCCACTTCACCTTTTTCAGATCAATTGTAAGTTTCCCTACATTTTTTCCATATTTTCCGGTCTGAACTATCCTGACAGGCTTTCCTTCTGCATTTTCTACTAAAGATGGGTATTTGTCACTCCCTTCCGGTGGCACAAGCGTATGCGAATGCCCTCCGATAATGATATCTATATTTTTGCTGTTTTTTGCCAGATCAATATCACCGGGCTTATCGTTCGAAGATTTGTAGCCAATATGAGTCACAGCGACTACGAGATCGCATTTCTTCCAATTCTTGAGATAATCAGCCATCTGATTTGCAGTAGGAATTACTTCCTTAAAATTGACATCAATGCACTTTTCAGATATCAGACTTTTGGGATCAATATTAATACCGAAAAATCCAATTTTCTTACCCCCGATCTTCTTCACTACATATGGCTTGAGCACACCATCCATATCAGTGCCTGAAAAGTCATAGTTTGCAGAAAGCCGGTCACCGGTAAGTGTGCTGTATCTCTCTGACAGATCACTCATTCCATTATCAAATTCATGATTGCCGAGTATATTGATATCATATCCTATCATGTTGGTGAGAGGATATTCAACATCACCCCGAAAATACTTGAAAAAAAGAGAACCCTGTACTATATCTCCCGCATTAACGAGGATGACATTCTTTTCAGCCTTCCTGACAGAATCAACCACTGCCTTAAGCTGAAGCATACCGCCTGTGCCATCTTTATTCGGCTCGATTGCGGAATGAGTGTCATTAGTGTGCAGAATTATGAGTTTCTCGGCAGACGCCGTGAAACATAAAGCGGCGAGTCCCAATACAAGGACCGCCGCATTTATAAATTTAAAGCGAAACATTTGTTATTATCAGTTTATGATAAGATCTTCTCCTGTCATATCTGACGGCTGAGCAACGCCCATGATGTGGAGTAACGATGGTGCCACATCCGCAAGACGACCGTCTTTTACTTTTGCATTCTTATCGCCAATGTAAATGAATGGAACCGGATTCAATGAATGAGCTGTATTCGGTGAACCGTCTTCGTTAAGCGCATGGTCAGCGTTACCGTGGTCGGCGATAATGATTGTTCCATATCCATGAGCCTTGGCAGCTTCAACTACTTTCTCTACACATTTATCAAGCACGGAAACAGCCTTTTCGATAGCTGAATAAACTCCTGTGTGACCTACCATATCACCGTTGGCAAAATTCACAACAATGAAATCATACTTCTCACTGTCTATTGCCTCTACAAGCTTCTCGGTTACTTCCGGAGCACTCATTTCAGGCTGAAGGTCATAAGTAGCTACCTTAGGTGACGGAACAAGAATTCGGTCTTCGCCTTCAAAAGGTGCCTCTCTTCCTCCGTTGAAGAAGAAGGTGACATGGGCATATTTCTCAGTTTCTGCTATGTGAAGCTGCTTTTTACCCTCTCTTGACAATACTTCAGCTATGGTGTCAGGAACATCTGACTTTGAGAACAGGATATGAACACCTTTGAATGAATCGTCATATGGAGTCATGCAATAATATTGCAGGTCCGGAATAGGATTCATGCCATCTTCAGAATGCTGTGTAAGAACAGTTGTAAGTTCCTTTGCACGGTCATTTCTATAATTGAAGAAGATCACCACATGACCGGCACCTATCCTACCGTCTACCTTATCGTTAACGATAGGTTTCATAAACTCATCAGTAACTCCTTCAGCATAAGAGTCTTCTACTGCTTCAATCACATCGTCTGTATGCTTGCCCTCGCCATAGACAAGAAGATTATATGCTTCCTTGAGACGCTCCCAACGATGATCGCGATCCATAGCATAATAGCGGCCAATAACCGAAGCGATAGTTCCGGCACTTTTGTCACAGTGATCTTTTATTTCTCTTAAGAAACCTGCGCCACTCTTTGGGTCAGTATCCCTGCCGTCCATGAAGCAATGCAGATAAACTCTCTGGAGATCATATGCTTTGGCGGTGTCACAGAGTGCATAGAGATGGTCAAGGCTTGAATGAACACCTCCTGCAGATGCAAGACCCATAAAATGAATGGGCACGTTGTTTTTCTGTGCATATGAGAAAGCACTCTTTATTTCAGGGTTTTCTGCAAACGAACCATCAAGTATTGCGCGGTTAATCTTTACAAGATCTTGATACACAACCCGGCCGGCACCTATATTGAGATGACCGACTTCTGAGTTACCCATTTGTCCGTCAGGCAAACCAACATTTTCTCCACTTGCCTCAAGCTTGGAATGAGGATAGTTGGCATAAAGGCTGTCCATGTAGGGGGTGGGTGTGTTGAAGATAACGTCATCCTTGCCGTGGTCACCCAGACCATAGCCATCCAGGATTATTAATAATGCTTTGTTTGACATAACTTTATATCTTTTGCTTTATATTTCCTATTTATTTGTGCTTTCTGTCCTTTGGGTTAAAACACACTCCATTTTGTCATTGTTCGGAGAATCATTTTGCAAAAATACTCAAAATTATTCAAAATAGGCTAATCTTAATGCCACAAAACTAAGCTATTTTACAAAAAAAAGACAATCCCTGATAAGGACTGTCCTGTTTTTCAATTTTTTGTCGCAAAAACTGATTATTTGTCTGTTTTCTTGACATAGCGCTCCTTGATACGGGCTTTCTTGCCGGTAAGATTGCGGAGATAGTAAAGTTTTGCACGACGAACTTTACCATATTTGTTTACAGTGATTGACTCGATGAACGGAGACTCGATCGGGAAAATTCTTTCTACGCCTATACCGTCGGAA
>CAZXHO010000224.1:0-4466 GCA_964640365.1 uncultured Sangeribacter sp.
TAATATCTATTATCTTTTATTTATAGCAAAAGCGATAGGAATTCTTTTCACTCGAATTTCTATCGCTTTCTTGTAATGTTAATCAAATCGACTATTTCTTATCTCTTATTTCTACTCTTCTTATCTTACCACTTATAGTTTTGGGAAGTTCTTTTACAAACTCAACTATTCTCGGATATTTATAAGGAGCCGTCACCTTTTTTACATGATTCTGAATTTCCTTGATTAGTTTCTCAGGATTTTCTTCACTGATAGATTCGTAGTCTTTCGCTAACACTATAGTGGCTTTCACAACTTGACCTCTGATATCATCAGGTACACCCGTTATGGCACATTCAACAACTGCAGGATGAGTCATTAGTGCACTTTCCACTTCGAATGGACCAATCCTATATCCGGAAGATTTGATAACATCATCTTTCCTGCCCACAAACCAATAATATCCGTCTTCATCACGCCATGCCACATCTCCGGTGTGGTAAATCCCATCGCTGTATGCCTCTTTGGTAAGTTCAGGATCTTTCAGATATTCTTTGAATAGACCCAAAGGTTTCCTTCCGTGTGTCCTAACTATTATTTCACCATGCTCTCCGTCTTCAGCACATCTGCCATCTGGAGTAATCAGATCGATATCGTACTCAGGACCTTTTCTTCCCATTGAACCGGGTTTAGGCTCAATCCAAGGATAAGTGGCTATAGTAAGGGTCGTTTCTGTCTGTCCGAAACCTTCCATAAGTTTTATACCGGTAAGGTCCAACCATTCTTCAAATACACTTGGATTCAGAGCTTCTCCGGCAATAGTGCAATATTTCAAGGTAGAAAGGTCAAACTTGGATAGATCTTCACGTATGAGAAAACGGAAAATAGTGGGAGGTGCACAAAAAGATGTAATTTTGTGATCCTGTATCATGTGTAATACGTCAACCGGTTCAAATTTTTCAAAATCATAAACAAATACATTTGCACCGGCAATCCATTGTCCATATAGTTTACCCCATACAGCCTTACCCCAGCCTGTATCTGCCAATGTAAGATGAAGGCTATTCTCATCTACGTTATGCCAGTAAGAAGCAGTTATTATATGACCCAATGGATATGTAAAGTCATGAGCTACCATCTTGGGTTGGCCCGTAGTTCCTGAAGTGAAATACAAGAGAGAAATATCATCATTTGTATTTGGATTTTCCGGTCTTACAAATGGCTTAGCTTTTTCTATTGACTTGTTGAAATCATACCATCCTTCCGGGACTATGGGTCCTGTAGAGATAAGAGCTTTAACTGAAGGACAATCCGGCATAGCCTTCTCTATATGCTCAATCACAATTTTATCTCCCGTAGAGATTATTGCCTTGATGTCTGCCATTTGACAACGGTATACAACATCCTTTGTTGTGAGAAGATGCGTGGCAGGAATAACAGTAGCTCCCAATTTATGCAGGGCTATGATTGAAAACCAGAATTGATAATGTCTCTTGAGTATCAGCATTACTTTGTCACCGCTTTCTATTCCTATAGATTGAAGGAAAGAAGCAGTCTTATCGCTTTCTCTTTTAATATCGGCAAAAGTAAATTGTATTTTTTCTCCTTTGTCGTTGGTCCATAACAAAGCTGGACGATCAGGTTCTTTTGCTGCCCATTCATCTACAATATCATATCCAAAATTGAAATTATCTGGCACATTAACATGAAAATTCTCCATGAAATCTTCATATGAGGAGAATTTGGTTTTATCAAGAAATTTTTCAAGCATAATATCGTATCTGTCTTTCTATTACCTTAAGAAATTATAGCAAGCATTTTAACCGGTTTACCCTCTAATGCACGTAAGCCATGAGGTTTTTTTGCGTCAAACATTATGGCATCTCCCGGATTCAACACGTTTACCTTTCCTGCAATTGTAATCTGTAGCTTCCCTTCCACAACATAATTGAATTCTTGTCCCTCATGACAATTTAGAGTTTGAGGAACATCATCGCGGCAAGGTTCCACGGTCACCATGAAAGGTGCCATAATTCTATGTTGAAATCCTACTGCAAGATCTTGATACTTATAAGCCCCCGTTCTCTCCACGCTTATTCCCTTTCCTGCCCTCGTTATGTAATATGAATGCATTCTGGGCTCGTCGCCAAACATTAAGGCAGACATTTCAATTTCGCATGCTGAAGAAACATCATGCAGGAAACTCACTGGAATATCGGTTTTGCCACTTTCATATAAACATAAAACTTCGGGGGAGGTGCCACATTTTTCTGCCATCTCTTCTAAATTGAGATCAAGAGCATCGCGCAGACCACGAAGCCTATCTGCTATCTGTATAATGAAATCCATATTTTAAATTTTTTCAATTACTGTGTAAAAGACAACAATCAAATATTATGCAGAAATGAAACCGTATTATTCAGTTACTTTCCTGTATAAAAAATGATTTATTATGGAAATTAGATTTGTATCTGTAGACTTATTGATGGCAAAGGTAACTAACTTTTTGCAAAAAACTGGTGTAAAACCATGTGAACTTAAAAAAAATCGTAGATTCATTATATTTTTTATTAATTTTGCACATTAAAACACATGCCGCATCCATAATGTTGGGCAATTTATATTATTACATATGACAGAAATCGTTGAAGAAGGCATTGTCAATGAAGGCGGCCTTAACTTTGTAGAGCAAGAAATAAAAGATGATCTTGCTGCCGGTAAAAACGGTGGCAGACTTAGTACTCGTTTTCCGCCGGAGCCAAACGGTTATCTACATATCGGCCATGCTAAGGCTTTTATCATGGATTTTGGCGCAGCTGAAAAATTTGGTGGAACCTGCAATCTGCGCTTTGACGATACCAATCCTCAGAAAGAGGACATGGAGTATGTGAATTCCATTATGCGAGATATTCATTGGCTTGGCTATGACTGGGGCGACCGCTTGTATTATGCGAGCGACTATTTTCCACAGTTGTATGATCTTGCCATCAGACTTATTAAGGAGGGAAAAGCATATGTGGATGAGCAGACAAGTGAACAGATTGCCGCTCAAAAAGGCACTCCTACTCAGCCCGGAACAAACTCCCCTTATCGCGACCGTCCGATTGAGGAAAATCTTGATCTTTTCGAAAGGATGAATAAAGGTGAGTTTGAAGAAGGCTCAATGGTACTCCGTGCCAAAATTGACATGGCTAACAGTAACATGCATTTTAGAGATCCCATCATGTACCGGATTATTAAGACTCCTCATTGGAGAACAGGAACTGATTGGAAAGTATACCCAATGTATGACTATGCCCATGGACAGAGTGATTATTTCGAGGGAGTGACTCATTCAATTTGTACACTCGAATTTGTTCCTCACCGTCCACTTTATGAATATTTTGTAAAGGAACTTGCCGACGAATCTTATTGCCCGCGTCAGATTGAATTTAATCGGCTGAATCTCACTTACACAGTGATGAGTAAAAGGAAACTCCTTCAGCTTGTCAAAGAAAATCTCGTGCGCGGATGGGATGATCCTCGTATGCCGACTTTATGCGGATTACGTCGCAGAGGTTATACTCCGGCGTCCATTAAGGATTTTGTTAACCGTATAGGCTATACGAAATATGAAGCTCTTAACCATATTGAACTTCTTGAACATGCAGTAAGAGAGGATCTGAATAAAACCGCAACTCGAGTAAGCGCAGTAGTTAACCCCGTTAAACTTATCCTTACTAATTATCCCGAAAACAAAGAAGAGATAATTGAAATGGATAATAATCCTGAAAATCTAGAAGAAGGTAAACATCCAATGCCCTTCACTCGTGAACTATGGATAGAAAGGGAAGATTTCATGGAGAATCCTCCTAAAAAGTTTTTCCGTTTGTCTCCTGATAAAGAAGTAAGACTTAAAGGTGCGTATATTATAAAATGCACGGGAGTGAAGAAGAATGAGGCTGGTGAGATTGAAGAGATTTATGCTGAATATGATCCTGATACCAAAAGCGGTCTTCCCGGAAGTGACAGGAAAGTAAAAGGTACGTTACATTGGGTTTCAGTTCCTCATGCAGTCAAAGTTGAAGTCAGGGATTACGATCGTCTATTTGCAGTGGAAAATCCTTCTGCCGAAGAGGGAGACTTCAGAGATTTGCTAAATCCCGAATCTCTTAAAATAAGAGAAAATGTCATGCTTGAGCCTTGGGCAGCCGAACATGCCAAACCGGAAGATCATTTTCAATTTACACGTCTTGGATACTATACTGTCGACCCGGATTCTACGTCAGAAAAATTAGTCTTCAATAAAACTATAGGATTAAAAGATTCTTGGGCAAAAGAGCAGAAGAAAATAGTTAAATAAATTTAATTTTTTATCCTTAATGGCATTGGATTTTCATCTGATGCCATTTTTTTTGTAAATTTGCCGTCCCTTATATAAAAAAGCAAAGTTACCGGGGGTGACTGGATTTGACAGCACGTAGAAACGGTAAGTAAGCATGCAGAGC
>CAZXHO010000225.1:0-4443 GCA_964640365.1 uncultured Sangeribacter sp.
GGTACCGTTATCAGTGATGTTAAGGGTATGCAGCTTGTTCAGGCAAATATTCAGGATCTTGGAACTGCTGAAAAGATCACAGTTAACAAAGATAATACAATCATCGTAAATGGAGCCGGTTCTAAGGAAGCTATTGCTGACAGAATAAACCAAATCAAGGCTCAGATCGAGACCACTACTTCCAACTACGATAAGGAGAAGCTTCAGGAACGTCTTGCTAAGCTTGCCGGAGGTGTAGCTGTACTTTATATCGGCGCTCCTTCAGAAGTTGAGATGAAAGAGAAAAAGGATCGTGTAGATGATGCTCTTTCTGCTACTCGCGCTGCAATTGCAGAAGGTATTGTTCCCGGTGGAGGCGTAGCCTATATTCGTTGTCTCAACAAACTTGATGAACTCAAGGGTGACAATGATGATGAAAACACAGGTATTGCAATCATCAGAAGAGCAATAGAGGAACCATTGCGTCAGATTGTTGCTAATGCAGGAGTTGAAGGTGCAGTTATCGTTCAGAAAGTAAAAGAAGGTACTGGTGATTTTGGCTATAATGCACGCACTGATACATTTGAAAACTTCTTTGAAACAGGTGTTATCGATCCTGCTAAGGTAACACGTGTAGCACTTGAGAACGCGGCAAGTATCGCCGGCATGTTCCTTACTACAGAATGTGTCATAGCTGATAAGAAAGAAGATACTCCGGCTGCTCCGATGGGAGCTCCGGGTATGGGAGGTATGGGCGGCATGATGTAATCGTGTCCCCCTATCTCAATAAATAATTACGAAGAGGTTAAGTCTTATAATGAGCATAACCTCTTCGCTTTTATTAATAATACTCAACGGGAATTAGCTTTGCATGTCAATATAGCTGATTTCCGTTTTTTTATTACCCTCCTTAATGGATTGATATTAGATCTTTTTTATGGGTTTAAATACTTATGAAAAATTATTATATTCATTAGTAGGCTATTAAGTTCTAATAGGAATATTTTTTTAGTAAGTGTGGACATTCATTAAAAAAAAATTGAGTTATAAAAATATTTTACAAAAAAATTGAACCATTCAATATTACCATATGTTTTATTATCAAAACAAGCTAAATATCAAAACTATGAAAAAATTACTTTTTACCCTCATTGCTTTAGTTGCGACAAGTTTCGCAGGCTTTGCACAGATTACACTTGATGATGCTTATTCATCATTAGTTAATAAACCCGGAATGGCTGAAAAGATCGTTGACAACGTTCCTCTGACTCCAACCGTTTCTATTTCGAATTTGCATAGTGTTACGTATAAGGGAACACGTTATATGCAGGATTTCATTTATACATATGAAAGTCTTCCTGTAGTCAATCAGTTGATTGGGGCCAATAATCAGAACGAAATGGCATGTGTATTTACTGAACCATCAAACAACGGTATCTACAATGTTTTGTTCCTCGTTGGTCAGAAAAACGGTCCCTTCATTGCAGCTTATGGTCAGACTACAGCGGAAGGCATTGAAGCAATTCGAAACAGTGAAGTTAGCCTTCAGGGAGATAATCTCATAATGGCAGTTGCTCCTACCATTGATTTATTTGAAATGGCAGTAATAGCAGTAGCTGAATAATGTTTCTACTCTTCCTCTCTCCTTACATTTTTCTTTTCAAATTTCCTTTACAGGAACAATTTATTAAATGCTAAAAATCATAGATTATGAAAAAGATATTACTTTCCCTCGTGGCGTTAGCAGCAACAAGCCTTACGGGATTCGCAGATACAACTCTTGCCGAAGCATATAACTCATTGGCAAATCTTTCAGGAATGACTGAAAAGACTGTTTCTTCAATGCAGGTTTCTCCTTCAGCAACTATTAAAAATCTCAAAACTTCAGAGGTAAACACTTCAAATGTTGAAGAATATCGCGATAAGTTTATTTTCATGCTTGAAAACCTTCCGGTTCGCAACATGGTACTCGGAGCAAACAACATGCGTGAAATTGCAGCTATCTATTCTTCACCGGCAGGAGCAGGAAATTACAATGTATTGATAGTAACCGGTAGCACTTTGAATGGCAACTATTCAGTTTCTTATGGACAGACAACTAAGGCAGGCGTCGATGCTATCAGGAACACTCAGGTTAATATGGACCAGAATGAAATAGTTCTTACACCGGTTCCTGCAAACGGTACAGGAAATTACATTACTTCTAATGATTAAAATAATAATTTATCAAAAATAGATTGACCGTCAGAAATGACGGTCTTTTTTTGTGCAGTTAGATTTTTTTGACTAATTTTGAATATTGTTCCCTTTTCTGCGAACATTTCAAAACATCATTCTGTCGTTAATATGAAAAAAAGTCGTTACATAATTTCCCTTATTGTGGGGTTGGTATTATGTGCCTGTTCTCCACATTTTGATAAAAATAAGGCCGATTCCATACTTGAAAAGACCACTCTTTCGGAAAAAGACTATGACGATCTGATAGAGTTGTACGAAATTAGTATGGATGATGCTTTGGAATTTGCTAAAAAAGATCCGTCGGATATGTCTTCACAGGATCGTGAAGAAGTTTTGACAATGTTCTTAATAGGGAAACGGCTAATTATGGATGAAGACAAATTAACGGCATCCCAGAATAAGGAAGTTGAAAGAATAACAGCAAAGGGTACTGAGGTAGAGAGAAATGATAGCGATCAATAATCTTGGTGTCGAATTTTCAGCACGTCCACTTTTTTCTGATGTATCATTTGTCATAAATGACAATGATAAAATAGCGCTCGTTGGTAAAAATGGAGCCGGTAAGTCTACAATGCTGAAAATAATAGCCGGCATGCAATCTCCTTCATCAGGGGCTATCTCAAAGCCAAATGAACTGACTGTGGGATATCTGCCTCAGCAAATGAAATTGTCTGATGATACCACAATCATAGAAGAAACCCGCAAGGCTTTCCGACACAGATTGGAAATGGAGGAGGAACTTAGGCAACTCAATAAAAAACTTGAAGAATTTACTGACTTTGAAAGCGAGGCCTATTATAAGCTTCTTGAAAATATTGAACATCTATCCGACCGGATTTCAGTCGATAAGATAAATAATGTTGATGCAGAAATAGAAAGAACCTTAACAGGACTGGGATTCAAACGCTCTGATTTCGACAGACCGACTTCGGAATTTTCCGGAGGCTGGAGAATGCGTGTTGAATTAGCTAAAATTTTGTTACAGAACCCGGATGTCCTTCTCCTTGACGAGCCTACCAATCACCTTGATATCGAGTCTATACAATGGCTCGAACAATTTCTTCAGATCAAGGCAAAGGCAGTTGTGCTTGTAAGTCACGACAGGGCTTTCCTTGACAATGTAACAAAACGTACGATAGAGATTTCATGCGGTAAAATTTATGATTATAAAGTCAGTTACACCCCATTTGTGCAATTACGCAAAGAACGTATTGAACAACAAATGAGAGCCTATGAAAATCAGCAGAAAATGATTGCTGACACAAAAGACTTTATAGAAAGATTCAGATACAAAGCCACAAAAGCGGTTCAGGTTCAAAGTAGAATCAAGCAGTTGGAAAAAATTGTTCCAATTGAAGTTGATGAAGTTGACAGAGCTTCACTCAGACTTAAATTTCCTCCTGCTCCCCGTTCCGGAGATTTCCCTTTGATCATAGAAAATTTAAGTAAAAGTTATGGCGATCATTTAGTTTTTTCAGAAGCTGAATTTTCTTTAAGGAGAGGTGATAAGGTTGCTTTCGTAGGTAAAAACGGAGAAGGTAAGTCAACATTGGTGAAATGCATCATGGGTGAAATACCTTTTGAAGGCAATCTTAAAATCGGGCATAATGTGAAAATAGGATATTTTGCCCAAAATCAAGCTCAACTTCTCGACGAAGGGCTCACTGTATTTGACACTATAGATCATGTAGCTACAGGAGATATCCGTACTAAAATCAGAGATATTCTTGGAGCGTTTATGTTTGGAGGAGAGGATTCGGATAAGAAAGTGAAAGTACTCTCAGGAGGTGAAAAAACACGTCTTGCAATGATCAAGCTTCTATTGGAGCCGGTTAACTTTCTTATTCTTGATGAACCTACCAATCATCTTGATATGCGGACCAAGGATATTTTGAAAGAAGCTATTAAGGATTTTGCAGGTACTGTCATTGTAGTTAGCCATGACCGCGAATTCTTAGATGGATTGGTAGATAAGGTATATGAATTTGGAAATGGAAAAGTAAGAGAGAATTTAGGTGGAATTTACGATTTCTTGCGAAAAAAGAATCTTAACACTCTTTCGGATCTGGAAAGGTCTAACGGACAGAAAGAACCTGAAAAAGATAAGAATTCTCCTATTCAATCCACTTCTCCAAATGAAGAAGAAGAAAAAACAGGTGTGCGTCAACTCTCATATGCTGAACAGAAAGAACGTGAAAGAATTCTAAAGCGTGCAGAAAAAACTGT
>CAZXHO010000226.1:0-4413 GCA_964640365.1 uncultured Sangeribacter sp.
ACCTCAATGGATTTACCTTCGGCAAGTTTCACCATTTCTACATAGCTGACCCAAGCCGGAACGGGAATAATCACCTCATCTCCCGGGTTGATGCAGGCAAGCAGTACATTGCAGAGTTCCTGCTTGGCACCGTTGCCTACCACAATCTGTTCAGGAGCAAATGTAATGTTGTTTTCACGCAACAGTTTTTCGGCGATGGCTTTTCTCAGCGACAAATAACCCGGAACGGGGGAGTAGCGGGAATAATTGTCATCAATGGCGCGTTTGGCAGCCTCCTTTATAAAATCGGGGGTATTAAAATCCGGTTCTCCTACCGACATATTAATCACGTCAATGCCGGAAGCTTTAAGTTCGGCACTTTTCTGAGACATTGCAAGAGTTGCAGAAGGGGCAAGAGCCTGGATACGTTGTGAAATCTGCATGATAAAAGGGTAATATTATATTTCTAAAGAATGTTTTATCGTGGTTATACGTGCGAAGTTAGCTATTAAAAACAAAGAGTCAAAATAATTTTGATGAAAGATTAAAAAAAATAATTAATTTTGCCGATAATGTGGTTGAATATGGAGCCGCCTGGCATCATTTATTTTCCCGAAAAAATCCATTGCAAACGTAAGGAAATAAAGAAAAGTAATAGGAATAATAAGATAATAACTAAAGAACCAGAAAATATGGATAGAAAGAAAATCAAATCAAATGTTGCGTGGCTGACACTTGTCGTAATGATCACAGCCATGTGTTCCATTTTGAATTCATGTAAAAAAGACACTGCCGACACTGCCGACTTGCTTGCTACGGTGCCATCTTCATCGGGTGTCGTGGCAGGAGTTAACCTAAAATCTATTATCGAGAAAACCGGTTGCGAAATTAATGGTACTAATGTAAAACCCGGTAAAGAAGTAGAGGCTTGGATCAATGGCTTGGGAAACGATAATTCCTCTTTAAAAAATATAATACAACTCATTCTAACCGGAGAAAGTGGCATTGATCCCACAGTGGCAGTTTATTTTGCAGATGCTTATAATTCATATCTTACTTTTTCTCTGTCAGACACAAGCAAATTTGAAGAAATTGTAAAAAACAATAGCGGGGAAGAGTTTGAGAAGCAAGATAACGATGTGAGTACTTGCGGGAATGTAGCTGTCAAGGGAGCCCAGGCATGGATCTGTGTGTCGTCCTACAATACCATCGACTCAAAAGCTGTGGCAAATTATTCAACTCTGGACAGCAACCAGAGTTTCTTGCAGAACCCTTACTCTTCGCATATCTCTTCTATGTCGGGAGATGTGGCAGGATGGGGTAATCTGAAATTACTTTCCCGGAGCAATAGTCCGATTCCCGGTTTTTCATCTATAAATATGATATCCGGTATGCTTTTCGAGAATGCAGCTGCGCTTTCCATGTCATTGGAATTCTTGAAAGGTAAGTTGGAAATTACGGCAGAAGTGCTTGATGCGGATGGCAAGACTTCCAAATATCTCCTTCCGGCTGCAAAGGTAGACACCTCCACAATAAAGAGCATAGGTGGAAATGCACAGCTTGTCGGAGCCATTTCAATCACTAAAGATCTCACCAAGAAGATAGAGAAAATGGCATCATCGCTCGGAGGAAATATGCTCGGAGGGTTTATGGATGTTCTTAAACCGATCGATGGTACAGTAGCGTTTGCCGGCGGTAGCCTCGATAACCCCGGTTCGCAGTTCTCAGGTGTGATTACAACAGACGGTAACCCAACCAGAGAGTTTATGGCTGCTGTCTCTGAACTTGGAGATACACGAAAGGATGGTAAGGATGTATGGGTTTCAAAAGGTAGTGTGTCAGGTGATATTGACGTTGCTAAAGCCGCAGAAGCCCTTAGCGGAAACACACTCGGTTTAATGCTAAATCTGCAGAACGCGCCAACAGGTGATATGAATGTAGGAGGTATGAATTTAGCAGATGCACAGGTGATGAAAACTCTTATATTCGGGTTGGAACCGCAGGGTGCGGGTCTGAAACTAAATCTCACTCTTGAATCTATTGAACCTTCTGAGAATGTGCTTATCACATTGATACGCAAAGATACAAAATAATAGGATTCTGAAAGATGAAGCCGGATTCCGATAAAATGAAATCTGCGGACCACTATAAAATAGAAACCATAACACTTGAAGGCATTCTGCCAAAAGTATTCGTAGAAGAAAGTATCCCTCCTTCCGATGTGTGGAGGAAGGAGGTTACTTTCCGGAGAGGTGTCCATTATCTAATAGAAGCTGCGAGCGGAGGCGGCAAATCTTCCATGTGTGCGTATATTTATGGCTCGCGCGATGACTATGAAGGTAAACTTCTGTTTAATACATCCGACGCGTCCCCTTTTAGTATCGGATTTTGGCAGCTTTTGCGCAGAAAATGTCTTGCATATTTACCTCAGGATCTCATGTTGTTTCCCGAATTGACTGCAATGCAGAATATAAATCTCAAAAACTCTCTTACGGAATTTGTTTCAAAAGAACGGATTGAGGAATGGCTGCATGTGTTGGGGATAGACAGCAGGAAACATTATCCGGTGGGAAAGATGTCGGTGGGTCAGCAACAACGTGTAGCCGTGATACGCGCTCTTTGTCAGCCATTTGATTTCATACTCCTTGATGAACCTGTGAGTCATCTGGATGAAGAAAATAATAGAAAGACAGCAAAGATTATTCAGGAGGTTGCCGCCGCACAGGGAGCCGGGATTATATCGACTTCTGTAGGAAATCCTCTGTTGATTGATAATCCGATAAAACTACATCTCTGAATCATGAATCTTATTTCCGGATTATTAAGAAAAAATATTTCAGCGGCTCGCATTGCCGGTTTTGTGCTTTCCAACTTCATAGGTCTTGCCATTATTGCAGGTGGCATTCAGTTCTACGTAGATGCCCGTAGTCTTTGGACTGCAGATGATAGTTTTATAAAGTCCGACTATCTGGTCATAAATAAGAAAGTTACGGCTTCTAATCTTTGGAAAGAAGGAGAAAAGGGATTTACCCAAGCTGAGATAACAGAGCTTAAAGAGCAGCCGTGGGTAAGAGGCGTCGGTCAGTTTTCTGCCTCCGATTACAGGGTATGGGCCTCGGTAGACGGCGGAGGTAGAGGCCTGTCCACCATGTTGTTTTTTGAGTCGGTACCCGACAGTTTTGTAGATGCCGGAGGAGATGGATGGTTTTTCAGAGAAGGAGATAATATAGTGCCTGTGATTATTTCAAAAGACTATCTTGCTTTATATAATTTCGGCTTCGCATCCTCTGCCGGGCTGCCTCAAATGTCGGAATCGGTGCTTTCCGGCATTCCGTTGTCTTTAACCCTCACCTCAGACGATGGCACCAGAAGCCGCAGGATGCAGGGCAGGGTCGTGGGATTGTCAGACAGGCTGAACACCATCCTTGTTCCTGAATCATTTATGCAGTGGAGTAATTCTTTGTTTGGCAGAGGAGGGGAGTCCTCACCTTCGAGACTTGTGGTTGACGTAAGCAGCCCCGGGGATGTGGCAATCAAAGACTATCTTTCAGCCCACAACCTTGAAGTAGCGGGTGATAAACGTAATTCCTCGGCATCTTATCTTTTGAATCTTGTGGTAGGTATAGTTGTAGGAGTCGGAAGTGTCATCACTATTCTTTCATTCTTTATTCTGTTGCTATCCATGTCGCTTTTGATGGAGAAAAACCGTGACAAACTTCATTCCCTCCTTATGCTTGGGTATCGGTTGAAAGATGTATGCCGACCATATGCCGTTATAGTTTTCGTTTCTTCCTTGTCAGCTTGTGCCCTGTCTGTTATAGGGGTGATATTGCTACGCTATTTCTATGAGCCTGCCTTAGCCGGTCTTGGCGCTTCAGATGGGGGGTGGTGGCAAGGTGTGGCTGTATCCGTCATACTGACATTATTCATAACTATGATTAACTTATTGTCCATTATTAGAAAGGTTCGTACCTCATGGCGTTAAACCCCAAAAATGTATTATGCTTTAGCTTTCGAGCAATACCGGATTAAAGATGATAAAATCAGAGTGATAATGTTAAAATTGTTAATTAACAATGTTAATGGGGGGGTGCAAAATGAAATAAAAAAATATTTTTTTCTTACATTTGCGAAGATTTTAACGAATTGTAGTTGCAAAAGAACAGAAATCTGAACCCAACTCGTAAAAATCCATGAAAAATTTTACTACTACGCCAGTAATAACAGCTTAACTATCTGCATAATAACCGGAGGGAAAACACAGGGATTATAGGAACGGGCAGCCGCAAATAAGGTGGCTATGCGTAATGACATGTCTGAGTGGGCATTCCGGCTTTTTATGTTGACCTATATAAAATCGAAAAAAGAAAATTTTATACTAACAACTAAATTATTCTTGCATGAAGAACATCTGTTTTCATCTGAACAGGAAGT
>CAZXHO010000227.1:0-4385 GCA_964640365.1 uncultured Sangeribacter sp.
CGGTAAAACGTGGAGAACTGGCTGTCAATTTGAACCTTATGGGTCAGGAAGACAAGGTTTATTCCGATATTGATTGGATAAATACAGAAAACAGTAACTTCAAAGGGTCTTTATCTTTAGACGCGGATCTAAGAAAAAATGAGCTTTCTTCCAAACCGGAAGTATTATTGAAAATTAATCCTTCTATCTTCACAATGGGTTCGGCAAAATGGAACATTGATAAAAGTAGTGTTTCTTATGCAGACAACATTATAAATATAGATGGAATTAAAATCTGGCATGATGACCAATTCGTAGAAATTGACGGAACTGCCTCTGCTTTACCTTCGGATTCGTTGAGTGTTAAACTTGCTGCAATAGATCTCGATTATGTTTTCGAAACCTTAAATATCAATTATGTCACGTTCGGAGGAGAAGCAACCGGAGACATAACAGCGAAAGGCGCTTTGGGAAAAGAGCCCATTGCCCTAACCGACAATCTATCTGTAAAAAATCTTACATATAATGGTTCGCTTTTAGGTGACGCTGCCATTAAAAGTGAATGGATGAACAGTGAGAAAGAGATCACAATCTTTGCAGATATTACTAAGAATGGAATCAGGAAAGCTGTTGTTGACGGAGGAATTTGGATAACGCGCGATTCGCTAAGTTTTGACATTGATGCTAATCGGATTCCTGTTGGTTTCCTCGGTCCTTTCATGGCAGCGTTTACATCTGATGTGAAAGGGTATGCCAGTGGAAAAGCTAAATTATTTGGCACATTCAGCGATATTGATCTCATAGGAAGGATTTACGGAGATTCCATAGGGATTAAGTTGGATTATACAAATACGTATTACCACGGTTCCGATTCGGTGTATTTGGATCCCGGAAGAATAACTATTCCCGGATTTACTTTATACGACCGGGAAGGAAATACTGCAGTGCTTACCGGAGAACTTACCCATAGATATTTCCATGATCCGTCATTCAATTTCAAGATAAGTGATGCCAATGGTTTGTTGTGTTATGACACTAATCATGCTATGAATCCTGACTGGTATGGTACTATTTATGGCAATGGTGGAGCCGTTGTTAGGGGTTGGCCCGGTACAGTTTCTGTTTCCGTGGATATGAGTATCGGGGAGAAATCTACCTTTACATTCGTCTTGAATGATACACAGGCTGCAGCCGATTATAATTTCCTAACTTTCTCAGATAAAAGAAAAGAGGAATATCAAAAGAATGTCACAGATACTGTTCCCGACATTATTGCCGCTTTCAGAAAGAAGATTAATGATGAGTCAGGCGATCCGACGCGTTTCATGATGGATATTCGTTGCAGTGTCACACCCTTTGCCCTAATGACCCTCGTAATGGATCCAATTGCGGGAGATAAGATAACGGCAAGAGGTAATGGCGCGATTCAGATTGATTATGAATCGGATTCCGATGAATTACAGATGCTGGGAAAATATACTCTTGTTGAAGGAAATTATAATTTCTCTCTTCAAGATCTTATTTTGCGTAATTTTAATATACTTCCCGGAAGTTCTATTTCATTTAATGGAGATCCGTTAAATGCCATTCTTGACATTACGGCAAGTTATAGGGTGAATACCAATCTTTCGGATCTCGACAAAAGTTTCTCCACAGATCCGGAACTTGCACGCACGAATGTTCCTGTAGATGCCTTATTGATGGTGAAGGGAGAGATGCAACAGCCGGAGATAACTTTCGATATTACTCTTCCGACTCTAACTCAAGATGTGGAACGTAAAGTTAAGAGTATTATCTCAACAGACGACATGATGAGCCGCCAGATAATATATCTACTTGCGCTTAACCGTTTTTATACACCCGAATACATGGGATCTTCGAGCAATGGAAGTGAACTTGCCGCAGTGGCATCCACTACCTTGTCATCTCAGCTCTCAAATATGTTGGGACAACTAACGGACAAGTTTACTTTGGCGCCAACTTTCAGAAGTGATAAGGGCGACTTTTCAGATCTTGAAGTGGATGTAGCTCTTTCTTCGAGGTTGCTTAATAACAGACTTTTAGTGAATGGTAACTTTGGTTATAGGGATAAAAATACCTCCAATACTACATTTGTAGGAGACTTCGATATTGAATATCTACTGAGTAGAAACGGCAACTTAAGATTGAAGGCGTATAATCACTTCAATGATCAGAATTATTATCTGCGTGAGGCATTGACAACTCAGGGTCTCGGAATAGTTTTCCGAAAAGAATTTGATAATCCTTTTACTATATTTAAAAAGAAGAAAAAGGAATTAGATCCGATCATTAACCAAACGGAAGTTACTGATTCTATTAAGATACAATAGATATAAGATTTGAAGATAAATCATATGAGGATGCCTTGAAGTAGAATTTCATAAGACCTGCAAATTTTGGTGGAATTAACAATTTTTATTATTTTTGCATCATCATATAGATCTGTTTTGTATGGTTTGGAAAATAGACGGACTACTGGAGCGACTTGGAATCCGTAAAGATAATTCTGTTGGTATCGCCTTAAGCGGTGGAGGAGCTAAAGGTTTTTCTCATATCGGAGTATTGATGGCATTTGAACATTTTGGTATTCAGCCGGATATTTTATCCGGAGTATCAGCCGGTTCGATTGCAGCTTCGTTATATGGATCCGGACTGACTCCTAAGGATATGGAGAAGTGCTTTATGGATGCCTCAAAATTTGGTGATTTTACCGAATGGTCTTTGCCCAAAGAGGGCTTCATGAAGCTCGACCGATTCGGAAAGCTTCTTGAGAGCTGGTTGCCGGTTAAGCGTCTTGAGGAGATGAAAATTCCTACAATTATTTGTGCCACAGATCTTGACAGAGGTAAATCTGTTGGATGGGGTAAAGGTGAAATTGTGCCGAGAGTACTTGCGTCGTGCAGTATACCCATCATATTCAATCCAATCAAGATTAATGGAGTAAATTATGTTGACGGAGGGGTGTTGCGGAATCTTCCGGCATGGGCAATTCGTGGGTATTGTTCAACTCTTTATGGCAGCAATTGCAGTCCGATGAGAAAAGTTGAACCAACCAAATCCTCTATCATAGACATAGCCTACAGAACATTTCATCTGATGAATAAATCAAATACGCCGCAGGATATTCGCTTATGCGACCATGTCATTGAGATTCAGAGCCTGAGTAATGTCAGAACATTTGATCTTTCAAGTCTCAAGAAAGGTGTAACAGCCGGTTATGACGCTGCCTGCAGGGTATTGGAGCAAATACATAATATGAAAACAACATGAAAGATTCAAAGGAAAGACTTATAATATATCAATTATTCCCAAGGATTTTCGCAAATCAGAATCCAAATTGCGTTCCCTGGGGCACACTCAAACAAAACGGCAGCGGTAAGTTTAAAGACATAACTCCGCGCGTTCTTTCCTCTCTCAAAGATCTTGGGGTGAATTGTTTATGGCTTACCGGCGTTATAGAACATTCTACTAAAACCGATTTCAGTGCATTTGGAATTTCTCCGGATAATCCCAACATTGTCAAAGGCGAGGCGGGTTCTCCCTATGCCATAAAAGATTATTATGATGTTGATCCGGCACTTGCCGTCTCCGTGCCTGATAGAATGAAGGAATTTGAGACCCTCGTAAAAAGGATACATTCTGCCAAATTGAAAGTGCTCATTGATTTCGTTCCCAATCATACGGCAAGAGAATATCATTCTGATGCTGCTCCAGCAGGTATAGAAGATTTCGGCAGTCGCGATGATATATCGATGAATTTTTCACGGGATAATAATTATTATTATATCTCCAATCAGCAGTTTTATCCCTCTTTCGATCTTGGTTTGGAAGGAGATAAACAATATGTAGAGTTCCCCGCAAAGGCAACGGGTAATGATTGTTTTACGGCTTTCTGTAACCGGAATGATTGGTATGAGACAGTAAAACTCAACTATGGTCATGACTATAATGACAACTCTGATCATTTTTCACCCGTTCCGGATACGTGGCTGAAAATGCTCCATATTTTACGATTCTGGGCTTCGAAAGGCATAGACGGTTTCCGGTGTGATATGGTCTTCATGGTGCCTCTTGCATTTTGGCATTGGGCCATTCCTCAAGTAAAAAGCGTATATCCCCATGTAATTTTCATAGGAGAAATCTACGACATTGCCCTCTATCGTCCTTTCCTTGATTATGGATGCTTTGATTATCTGTATGACAAAGTTAACTTGTATGATACCCTTGTAGGGATAGAGACACATGGATGGAGCGCAGCTCAGCTTACAGGTTGTTGGCAGACTGTCGACGGTATCGGAGACAGGATGCTCAACTTTCTCGAGAATCATGATGAGGTAAGGTTCGGATCTAAAGCATATGCCGGAGATTCCCTTCGTGTCATTCCT
>CAZXHO010000228.1:0-4379 GCA_964640365.1 uncultured Sangeribacter sp.
GAGTGCTGTAATTCTCTTAAGATACCACATGAACGGTATCTTTTCAATGCCCATTGCAACCACTCCGGCAGCAGAACCAATGATAAGCATACTACCGCCCACACCGGCACAGAAAGTGAGAAGGTGCCAGAAAAGACCATCTTCAACAAACATTGAAAGATAAGCGGGATCCGAAGAAGCTGCAATCATTGCGTCATTTGCAACAGGATACATTTCCATACAAGCTGCCACAAGAGGAACATTGTCAACAATAGAGGAAAGTACACCGATAATAGCATTTATCACATAAACATTATGGAATGTTTGGTTAAGCCACGCTGCGAGATCTCCAAGAATTCCTGCCTGACTTAGAGCTGCCACAGCCATTAGAATACCAAGGAAGAACAGGATTGTCGACATGTCTATATTACGGATCACCTGTGAAATTCTTCCTTCAATTTTTCCATCAAGTTTATAATGGCGAACAAGGAGTTCGGTCATAAGCCATAATACGCCAAGAGAAAGGAGAATACCCATATAAGGAGCAAGATGAGTAGTGGCTTTGAAGACTGGAACAAAAAGAAGACCTGCTATACCACACCAAAGAATAAGTTTAGAGAGAGAGCGGTGTTCCTTAGATAGATCATATCCAATGCGGGTATCCTGATGGTTTCTTGCTTCCATTGGAGCAGGAGCTATCATACGGCTTGCTATAAATACAGGAACTACTACAGATATAATAGAAGGCAAGAGTAGATTTACGATAAGATCGAGGGAAGATACATAGTTTTTCATCCAAAGCATAATGGTAGTGATATCACCGATCGGTGACCATGCACCACCTGCATTGGCTGCGAGAACTATGATACAGGCAAAAGTCCAACGTTCTTTCTGGTCACTGAGCATGCGACGCAACATCATCACCATAATGATGGTAGTAGTCATGTTGTCGAGCACAGCTGAGAGGAAGAATGCAACAAAAGCGAGAATCCACATCAAACTTCTTTTATTAGAAGCATGGATTTTGTCAATAAGGATTTTAAAACCTCCGTAACGGTCAATAAGTTCTACGATAGTCATGGCACCGATAAGGAACACCACGATTTCGCAGGTATCTCCCAATGCTTCGACCATCTCTGTAGAGATATTTGGATCGTGGCTGCAAAGTGAGTAAACAGCCCAAAGAAGTCCACACATGATAAGTGCGAACGTAGCTTTGTTTACGCTGAGCAGATGCTCGGAGGCTATCAAGATATAGCCTACAATGAAAATGATTAATAAAGTGGTAATCATGGGTTTTGAAAAAAGGTATTATGTAGATTTAATTAAGTTGTTAGTTATATGCTCTAATGAACAGGGATTTGTATGTTAGGTGGGGAGGAAGGTTTGATAGGAGTTCTCCCAAAGGTTTTTCTGAACTTGATCCTCCTCCTACTCCGGTGTGCCTAAGATGAAGCAATGTATCTCTTGTGGTGGAAAAAGCTATTGGCAAAGACATATCCTCAAGATAGACGTTATTGAAATACATTTCAAGATATTTCTTTAGCTCTTCTTTCCGTCTATACACTAACCCATAGGGCGAAACGTCTTTCAGTTCATCAAGATTACCGGGTAGAAAAGTTGAGCAAAGAAGCATCCCTCCGGATTTCAATAATCGTGAAGCATTATGAAAAAAACGGCGTGGGTCGGCAAACCATTGAATGGCTGAAGCAGATACGATTGCTTCCACTGAAGCCGGATCGTTTTTCGATTCCTCTTCGAGCCATGTCTCAGCGTCGGCTATTATATATTTTTCTTCAGTTACGGCATTATATTTCGGCAGTTCGTATAGATCTACGAAAGTCATTTTTTCAGGATTACACTTCTCGGCAATCATATGGGTAAAAATTCCGGTCCCGGATCCTATCTCAAGGATATGGTTATAAGACCCGGACGGACATAATTGAGTAAGCTTTCTTGCGATTACCCTTTGTGCTGAAGCCTGTCTGTCGTAAGTATTTATTGCTTTTCGGAATCTCTCTCCAATTTTTTTGTAAGAGGGTAATACCCCTTTTATTATGGGAAGCAGATCAACGAAATGCGGCTCCTCCAATATCACTATGTCGGGACTTGAAGAATGATTTTTCCACGCCTTCATCTGAGCATCAAATGGAAAAATTCTATCTTCGGAAGAGACATAAACTCTATCCCATCTAAAGGGGGAGGCGGCATGTAAAGAGGAATGGCTTCTTATGAATTGTAGTTCACGACGGAGAGTGTCGATATCAGAGTTACAAGCGTTGAGAGCAGATGAGATGTCATCATGCTTTTTGCCTGTCATCCTACGTCTGAATTTCTTCAAATTCTGTTCCGATAGAGTTTCGGCAGTTGCGTCGAATATATGCAAGGGGATGCCGTAATTGTCATTAGCTGGAAATTCCGTTCCATTGACTGCTACGGCAAGTGCGACATCAATATCAGACATCACAACCGAAGCTACATATATCCCCATTGACCAAGCAAACAAGGCTATGGTTGAATATGAGGTAATGAGATCTTTAGGAAAATCCATATCTGAATACCCTGACACAACCGCTACGTCCCATCCCTCATGGCATATGTGGGAATAGAACGAAGCATCGGTTGACCATCCGGAAAATATGATGATCAATCTGCTTGAATCCGATTTATGTAACCATTCGATATTCATATATGAAAGTTTTTCAAAATTTCGATAACGGGCATGAGCTGTTGCATCTGCAGGTCGGCGCCTAATGAAAACCTTATGCGTTCACCTCCGGGAGGTACAGTTGGACGTCGTATTGGCAATGCCAGAATTCCGTTGTCTTTCAAGAGTGAAGCGAGCGATAAGGCGACTTCCGCTGAGCCAGTTTGATAAGGAATTATTTGTGAGGTAGAGTGTATAGGTTTACCGGAAATTTCTTCCAACTCTCTCTTGAAATTTCTTGATAACTCAGACAGATGGCTTCTGGCGGAAGTCATTTTTACTATTTTTTCCGTCATAAAACGGCTCCACGCTACATTCACCGGAGGTAAAGCCGTGGAGAAGATAAAAGGACGTGCACAATTGATCAATAAAGATTTCATTTCTGAGGAACACACTGCAAAGGCTCCTATGGAAGCTGCAGCTTTTCCGAAAGTTCCTATCAACAACTCTATATCTCCTATCAACCCCTTTTCTTCTGAAAGGCCAAGACCTTTTTCCCCTCTTACGCCAAAGGCATGTGCTTCATCTACATATAGAATTACCTTTGGGAAATTCTTTTTTATCTTTACAATGGACTCAAGAGGAGCTTCGTCTCCATCCATGCTATAGATGGATTCAACTGCTATGACGATTCTTTCGTAACTTTGGGACTCCTTCTCTACCAATTTCCAAAGCTTTTCCATGTCATTATGGGGGAACCGTTTGAACTCGCTTCCAGCCATACGCAACCCGTCGACCATTGAGGCATGAATAAGCTTGTCGCATAAGAAAATTGTAGAGGGAATAGAGGTGAGAGCTCCTATTGCACCAACATTTGCGTGATAGCCTGAATTAAACAAAAGAGCCGGAGAACCATAGAGGCTTTCCAAATAATTTTCAAGATCAATGTGGTGTTTTTGCTTTGCCGAAAGTAGACGTGAAGCAGAGGAGGAGAAGGAGGCATCTGAAAATCTATCGAAAAATTCTTCCTTATATTTATCTGAGTGAATAGCCAACGACAGGTAGTCATTCGAAGAAAGATCCAACAGTTCTCTCTCCGGATGCAGGGGAATGCTCCGTAAGCGGCTCTCCTTTTGCAAAGTTTTCAATATGTCGGCTATCCCTGACATGGCATTTCTTTTACAAGCTTGATCAGTGAGTCGCACAATTTTTCCACTTCTTCTTCAGATACAGCCATGTATGGGGGCATAATATAACAATTATGGCCGAAAGGTCTAATCCATACACCCTCTTTAACACATCTCTTCTGGAACTCTCCGCAATCTACGTATTGGTCAACCTCTATAACTCCTATCCCTCCCAGAACACGTACATCTCGCACATTTGGAAACTCCCTTGCCACTGTGAGTTTCTCTTTCATAATGGATTCTATCCGCTTTATTTTTTCTTGCCACGGAGAGTCGAGTAGAAGTTTAATTGAGGCTATGGCTACTGCACAGGCGAGTGGGTTGCCCATGAAAGTGGGTCCATGCATCATTACTCCTGCATCACCTGAAGATATCATGTCTGCCACTTTTGCGGATGCCGCTACAGCAGAGAAGGTCATATATCCACCGGTCAGGGCTTTCCCTATAAGCATGATATCGGGTTCCACACCCGCATGTTCCCATGCAAATAATTTACCGGTTCTTCCAAATCCGGTTGCGATTTCATCAAATATGAGCAATACCCCTTTTTCAGAACAAGCTTTACG
>CAZXHO010000229.1:0-4361 GCA_964640365.1 uncultured Sangeribacter sp.
CAACGCTTCTGATGACTTTCTTTTATAGAAAGATTCGTCCGATAATCGAGAACGGTTACCTTTATATTGCTACTCCTCCGCTTTATAAGTGTAGCACCAAAGGTAAAACTAAGGTGCAGGAATATGCATGGGACGAACAGCAGGTTCAGCGCTTTGTTACAAATTATTGCGATGGAAACCGCGATAAGATGGTGTTGCAGCGTTACAAAGGTCTCGGTGAGATGAATCCCGAGCAGCTTTGGGAAACAACAATGGATCCTGAAAACCGAATGTTGAAACAGGTGAATCTGGTTAATGCTGCTGAAGCCGACCGCACTTTCTCAATATTAATGGGAGAAGAGGTGGGTCCACGGCGCGAATTTATCGAAGCACATGCTACCTACGCGAATATAGACGCGTAGGTAAAAATTGCCTGATAATGTAGATCGATGCCAGTATAGAAATAATTATCAGACTCCGCTAAATCCTTTGCATTCCGCTATTTCCGGACTTTCATAGAACGGACATTAAAATTGAAAACGGAGGCGGGATCCACGGCGGTTCCCCGATAACGGATTTCAAAGTGGAGGTGAGGACCCGTAGAGTTCCCCGAATTGCCTCCCAAACCGACAGGTTCCCCGGCATCAATACGTGTTCCGGGACCCGGCATAGTCTTTTGGAGATGCGCATAGCGTGTCTCCATTCCGTTATTATGGACAAGCACTATATAAACTCCGTAGCCTCCGGCATCATAACCAACTTTTGCAACAACTCCCGGCAGGGCTGCACGCACGGTGTCTCCGATGCTCAGAGCAAGATCAATACCTTTATGAACCCTTCCGAAGGTTCTGCGGAATCCGTAATTTGACGTAATCCTTCCGGAGACAGGACGGTAAAAATCCTCCGCATCATATTCCGGGAGGATTAGATTGCGAGTTATATAAGAAAAATCTTCCGCATCTTCCCATTTCCCTGTCTGGTAAAATCCATGGGCCGCGTATGCGTTTGTGAGAAAATCGAGTACCGTCAGGGAGGATACTTCTTTCTTTGGCCCTGAGCCATGCAGAATCAAAGCCTCGAGGATTGAATTGGTGTTATCCGGTATGGAATCTGTTTCCGATGTCTCTGCCATAGTAAGGAATGACAGAATATCCGAGATGTTGTCCGGAACAGAATCGGTCACCTTCAATAGCGTACCTTTTTTCGGTTCTTCAGATTCTTTCCTGAGAATGGAGTCTGCAGCCGATTTCTTTTCATTCTCATTAATAAATTTTATAAGAGAATTGATATCGCCGACTGTATTTTGAGCGAGAGCCCCGGCGAATACCGAGGCTCTCAACAATATGATGAAAACTAAAGTGAGCTTAAGGTTCATCCTTTAATCCTTCTTATCTCCTTTATCAGTGATTTGAGGCTTATTTTCTTGCACGCTTTCTTTTGGTCTGTTAAGAAGATCTTTCCTCTCCATAAGCATAGGAGCGATAAACAAAATCCATGCTGCACAAGCCACGAAAGCAAGGAACGTGAATCCAACAAGGATCAACAGTTTCTTGGGGCTGGAGGCTTTGACAGGCACCGTAGCGGGGGTCACTATAGCATAAACGGGAGTAGTTTCCTGTACTTTGGCTTTAGCCTTCTGCACCTGCTGAGCAGTCTGGTTGTAGAGATTGAAAGCGAGAGAAGTTTCATTTGCGAGTCTGTCGCGGGTTATCTGGGCGCTTTGAAGGGCAAGTCCTTGATTGCGGTCCAAATAATCTGCGTAGCGCTGCTGGGCCTTGTAATAGTCTGCTTTTGCCTCTTCGTTAAGCGTTTCAGCATATTCAAGGTCTTTGCGAGCCTTATTTGTGCGGTATTGGGTCACATACTCTTGCAGACGACTCACCACTGTGTCGGCAAGAATGGCAGACACAAGCGGATCCTGCATGTCAACACTGATGGTAACCACACTTGTTTTCTGATCCACATTGGCTGAGATACGCTTGTTGAGAGTTTCCACAAGTTTATACTCTGCCTTGGTGAGTTCGAAGTTGTCGATCTTCTTACCCTCGGCATCTTCTTCGTCATCTGAGGTCAACATGCCGATAAGCTTGAAGGGGAAACCGATAATGACACTCCACCAAGGAGACCTCATCTCATCTTCCACATATTGGCGCACGGTGAATTTCTCACCGTCTTCTTTGGTTTCAACGATCACATCGAAAAGACTGGTGGTGAAGGGAACAGAACTTACCACATCCGGATACAGCTGCGGATAAACGGCATCTGTTCCACTTGATGCACTTCCGAAGCCCGCCATAGAAGCAAGTGCACTCAGACCACCGCTTGCGGCTTTAGCATCGATGGCCTCAGGCGCAAGTTTTACGGAAGTATTATATTCCTTTGGTATGCTGAAGGCAATAATCAGACCGATTACGCCGCCGCAGACACACCAGATGACAAGTTTTTTTCTTTGTGCCCACAACTTGGCGGCAAGCTCGAGAAGGTCTATCTCTTTCTCGTCGTCCGTGTGGTCTCTGAAATCTTTTTCTTCCTGCATAATTCAGTGTAGGGGAGTTCTTATGTTAGACGGCCTCGCCGCTTTTATTTCTTAAATATATTGGTGATTGTAGCTGCCATGGCCGCCACAGAAGAGAAGCTGGTGGCGAAGGCGAGAACCTTGGACCAGTCGGTGCCGTTGGATGTAGGCTTGGATGGAATAATGATCTGGCAACCGGGTTCAATCACTGCGTTACGTCCTGCTTTAGCCACAGAACCGTTCATATAGACTATGAATGCCTTTCCTTTTTTAGCGCGGTGTCCGTATCCTCCCGCCTGATCAATATAATAACTGAGTTTCTTGCCTGGCACGTATACCACCGTGTTGGGGAACATGACGTCGCCTGCAATCTTCACCGTGCTCTGCTGCTCGGGTACATATAGCACATCACCGGGCTTAACTACTATATCGTATGTGCTTCCGGGGTATGCAAGTGCCTTTTCAAGGTTTATACCCACATTATAATGGTCTGCAACTTCAATCTGGCTTAATGCAATTGAATCACCTTGTCCTGCTTTGCTGTTCTGCATTGCCAGACGCAAGGTTTCCTGACGCACGCGGTATTCTTCTTCAGTGAGTTTACGGGTGAGCTGAGCACCTTTAACGTAGGCTCCTTCAATAAGTCCACCGGCTCTGCTGAGGAGACTTGACACTCTTTCATTTCTTTTCTCTATGGCATAGTTGCCGGCGAAAAGTATCTCGCCTCTCAGGTTCACCATCTCCTGAGGAGCGTAACCCGGGCTTCTGCGTACATGGATAATGTCGTAAGGCTTGAGAATGAAATTCTGTCCCTCGCCACTGCCAAGACCGCCAACAATTGAAATGGAGAAATTTTCTGAAAGTTGCTCGGTGGGAACTGCAGAGGCCGGATTGACAATTCTTCGTGACACATCGACGCGAATTGTAGAAGCTCCTTCCAGAAGACCACCGGCCTCAAGGATAAGGTCTTCAAGGGTCATGTTTTCAGCGTAGGGGTAAGTGCCCGGTCTCGCAACTTGACCTGAGATGGAGAACCATCCTCGGTCTTGTATCTCGGAAATACTTGAAATGACAAGCAAGTCGTTGCGGTTAAGCTTAATGTCGGGGATAGTACCCTTAAGCAATGCGTCAATGTCTAATGACATCACTTCAAGCTGAAGATCCGGACCTTCTCTGTAAAGGAGGGCACGTTCTGTGTAAGCGTCTTCAGTGAGTCCGTCAGCTTTCCTGATAAGATCGCCGATAGTGGTGAGCTCATTGTTGATGGCATACATTCCGGGGCGGAAAACAGCACCTTTCAATTCCACACGGTTGGCAAAGCGGTCGAGTATGGTTCCGACACTCACTACGTCACCATCTTTGAGACGGTAGGAGGCGAATTCTTCTTTGTCGATGTTATAAAGCTCATTTTCGGTTCCTGCCTGACGTGCAAGCCTAACCATTTCGGAATAAGCATCTCCGGTGAATCCTCCTGAATATTCGAGGATATTTTGAATTGTTTCTCCGGGCTTGATCTCGTAATACATCGGGCGTTTCACGTTGCCTTCGATGCTGATAAGCTGTTCGTAAGGGGGAACGATGATTACGTCACCTTCCTGCAGACGAATATTTCCGGCGCTTTGACCATCGAAAAGATACTGGTAGATATCGACTCCAGCCACTTTCTTACCGTTGCGGAGCACCTGAATGTTACGTAACGAACCAATATCGTTGATACCACCGGCGCGATAGAGAGCATGGAAGACGGAAGAGAAAGGAGAAAGCATGAATGTTCCGGGAGCTGCCACCTCTCCCATTATGTCTACCTGAATTGAACGTACCTGTCCGAGAGTCATCTGGATATTTGTCTCGGCATCTGTTACACCGG
>CAZXHO010000230.1:0-4350 GCA_964640365.1 uncultured Sangeribacter sp.
GTAACATAGTTAGTATTAAAAAAATTAATATTAACTTTGCACCGTTTTTGATAGCAAATATTGTTTTATTATTTTTTAAATTTTTAAAGAAATGAAAAAAGTAGTTCTTTCACTCGCTGTTCTTTTCAGCGTAGCTATGGTTAGCTGTGGTGGTAAAAAGGCTGCAGAGGCTGAAAATGCTGATTCTGCAGTTGTAGAAGAAGTTGCAGTTGAAGAAGTTGTTGTTGACAGCGCTGCTGCTGATTCTGCTGCTGTTGTTGCTGATAGCGCTGCTCCCGCTGCTGAAGCTGCTGCTGCTAACTAATTTACAGCATTCTTATAAGACAACAAAGCAAAATTTTGACCGATGCTCTCCAATGAGAACATCGGTCAAATCTTTTTATATACAGGCATGACAAACAATATTCCTGAGGAACTCCTCAATTGGGCTGAGGGTGTGGATTATGCAGTTACCATCTGTGATATAAACTGCAAAATATTATACATGAACAAAAGGTCGCGAGAAACGTTTGCAAAACATGGGGATATTATTGGCAAGAACTTACTTGATTGCCATAGCGAAGCATCTTGTAATAAAATCAAGGCTATGCTTTCTGTCGGATCCTCAAATGTATACACAATCTCAAAGGGAGGTGTAACGAAACTAATTTTTCAGTCCCCATGGACAATTGATGGAGAAATTGCAGGACTTGTGGAAACATCAATGATCCTTCCGCAAAATATGCCTCATTATGAACGGGGATAGAACCTTTTAAGTTTCTGCACACTTCTTTCCCTTAAACACTTGGGGATTTTCAAAATTCATTATAACTTTGCAGTAGGTAGAATAAACCAGCTCTTTTTTGCATATGAACAAGAACCAGAAGATAATTCTCTATGGAGGAATCGCAGTCCTTGCCTGTCTGGTGGGACTTGTGATATTTCTTATCATTTCCAATTCCAAGCGCACCAACGAGGTAAATGAAGCTCGCGCAGAGACCGAAAATCTGCGTCTGGCTAATGACAGACTTCTTCTCACAAACGAATTCAACCAGCTGAATGCGGATTTCAATCAATATGAAGACCAGCAGATATATCTGAAAAATGACTCGCTTGTGCAGAAATATAATGAAGCACGCTTGAAAGTGGAGGGATTATTGACTGAACTTAACCAAGAGAAGCAGAGCAATGCTGCAAACCGTAAACGCATCAAACAACTTGAAAGCGAGATAGCAACCCTTAAGGGTATTGTTAAGCATTATCTTGAGGAAATTAAACGTCTGGGAGAAGAAAATGAGGGTCTGAGGCAGGAGATTCAGCAGGTCACCCAGCGCAATCAGCAACTTGCAACACAAGTGACGCAGGCAACCTCCAAGAATGAAGAACTGTCACAGACGGTAAAACTTGCAAAGAAACTTAACGTTACAGGATTATCTCTTAACGCATACAATAAAAAGGGTAAGAATGAGAAAAATATTACCAAGGCACGCCAATTGGGAGTAAGCTTTACAGTTAGCCCCAACAACACGGCTGCCCCTGGCATGAAAGATTTCTTTGTAAGAATTCTTACTCCGGAAGGCACTTTGCTTGGCGGCGGGGGTTCATTCCAAATCGACGGACAGACCGTGGCTGCTACCGCACACCGTCAGATGGAATATGCAAACGAGGAACTAAGCGTAAGCGTATATTGGGATGTAAATACTACCCTTACACCTGGGGATTATACCGTAGAGGTATTTGCCGACGGCTACCGCCTCGCCTCCCGTCATTTCACAATGAAGAAATAAGGAATTTAGGCAACTACCAACGAAATTCCCAATTGGCATATATCCTACTCCACCGAGATAATTGAATCGCTCTGATCGGAATATATTTGAATCTACGACGATAATATCAGCATATTAAAACCCTCAGAATCGAATATTCGGAAAAAACAATATCATCATTTTAACACAAAAGTAATGAGGATGTGTCTCAAATATAAATTGGACACATCCTCATCCTTATTTACTACCCAATTCTCTACTTCCCAAAATCAGAAGGTTCGGGAAGAAGATTACTTGTGCTCAAGATTACTTTTGATGCGTTGGGGCATCAGATAATTATTTAAAGCAACTATCGTCAGGCAAACTTATTTCACCATCACCTTACGCACCGATTTGCCACTGCGAACCACGTAAATTCCTGAAGCTACATGGATATTGCCGCTCTTTTCTATACGTCCTATTACTTTACCCTCGGTACTATAAATCTCCGCAATGCCAGGTGCATTATCAATCACAATCATTCCGTTCGCAGAATAAACCATTAGGTCAGAATTTCCGGTTGAGAAAACATCCTCAACATCGGCAGTCACATTAATACCTCCGATAACAACATAACAGTTTGCCTGAACTGTGACTTTATTCTCAGAAGCACTGAAAGATGGGTCAGAACCATAAGACTTTGATAATATCTTATACGAATCGTTGTCATTACCTGTGAAGGGAACACTCACGGTAATTGATCCGGAAACATTGGGATTAATAACTGTGATAAGTTCCTTCTTATCCGTTTTAGACACCAGTTTCCTTCCGTTCTTCCAGTCTGAAGTGTTACAGTTCATGTCGAACGAAGCTGCTTTTGCGAAAAGGTCCGGATTTTCATTTCTAATGGCGATAAGCTCACTGTAGCAATCATACAATCCTTTTCTATCAGGAGAATCAAGAAGATTCCATCTCACCGGTTTTGGATCGGTGTTGTTGCCACCGTCAGCATTTTTTGTATTATCATAGTCTCCAAGTTCCGAGAATTGCCAAATCATATGGGCGCCGGGAGCAAGTATCATCTGTGCGGCTGCCGATCCCAATCTTTGCATAGAGGGAGTGAGTTTGCCTCTTATTTCATTCACACCATAAGTATTCTGTTTGTATGCCAACCTCTGTTCGTCATGACTTTCGAGATAAGACACTGTAGAACCCCATGTTCTTCCTCCATCATAGAGTGCATAAAAACGGTTTAGGTTTGAATCCGTGTCATAACCCATTGCAAACTGACAGCCGGCATTGTTTACATTTGCCCAATTCAACTGTCCTGTCTCAGCCATAGCATTCTCCTCTTTGGCAGTTGCAAGGTTTTCATTTATAAAATAGGCATTGGGATTTACGGATTCCACTATTTTCTGCAATTCACGCATTCTCTCTATTCTTGACTCGTTATATGCATTTGTTGCAGCATCTCCAGGATTGGCATAAGAATTATTGTCACCGAGTCCTTTTACAAGGTCAAAACGAAACCCATCAAACTTATACTCCTCCATCCAATATCTCAACACGTCAGCCCATTGCTGCTGCACCAAAGGATAGCCTTGGTTCCAGTCATTCAATACACTGTAAGCATGTGGGGCATTGAGATTATAGAATGGGTTATCTCCCGGATCATACATCTGATACCATGGATGCAGACCGTCACTCTGATTGAAAACCATGTCAAGAATAACTGCAATGCCATTCTGGTGGCAGAGGTCGATAAACTTCTTATAATCTGCCGGCGTACCGTAAGCTTTATCCGGGGCAAAATAGAAGTTGGGATTATAACCCCATGAAATATTGCCGTTAAACTCCATTATAGGCAGAAGTTCTATCGCATTTACCCCGAGAGTCTTGAGATAAGGAATTTTCTCTATTGCCTTAACAACAGTTCCATTTCCTTCGGCTTTTCCTTCGGTGCCTGTAAAATCACGGAAGAGGAGTTCATAAATAATAAGATCGGAAGGAGCAACCCCCTTAAAATTATCCACCTGCCAATCATAGTCGTTGATATTTCCCTGATAGATGGCAAGCGGCACGTCCTGTATTTTATCATAAGGATAAGGGGGAAGATCCGGATACACATCGGTAAGAATATACTTGTCATTCCACGGATCGAGTACAAGACGAGCATATGGATCGCTGACGCGTACCATTCCGTCCACTACAAAGAAATAGCCATATTGCTTGTCATTTTCCAATCCCTCTATAGTCTTCCAGAAATAGCGTATGCCGTCAACATCCTGATAATACATAAGACCATTATCATCCACTGTATAGTCATTCCAAGCACCGGCAATTATGACACTCTTTTTATCAGGAGCACCAAAACAGAAAGTCACAGATCCATCTGCATTCTTCACCGGACCCATTTTAGGTGTGCCGCCGGGATAATCGAGTGGCTCCGACACCGTAAGATTTGTATTCTCTACGTTAAGAAAAATGTCTGTGTTTCCAACACCCTTACCCTCTTTCTTACCGTCTGCAGTGCGGAAAACGAAAGCGAGTCGGGTTATTGTTACATTCGGATCGGTGATATCATAAAATGTTCTCACATCGCCGATATTGAGCTTCTAAAGATCAT
>CAZXHO010000231.1:0-4332 GCA_964640365.1 uncultured Sangeribacter sp.
GTCTCCTGAGTGAACTCCTGCATATTCTACATGTTCCGATATGGCATATTCTACAATCTCGCCGTTCCGAGCAACAGCATCAAATTCGATTTCCTTAGCGTTCTGCATAAATTCAGAAACTACCACCGGATATTCCTTTGATACTTTGGCTGCTTCATTGAGGAACCTGTGCATCTGCTCATGGTCGTAGCAAACGTTCATGGCAGCTCCTGATAGCACATAACTCGGGCGAATCAGCACAGGGAATCCAACTTCTTTTACAAAAGCATCGATATCCTCTGTGGTTGTGAGCTCCTTCCAACGTGGTTGGTCAATTCCAAGTTGATCGAGCATTGCTGAGAATTTATGACGGTTTTCGGCACGGTCGATTGATACCGGAGATGTACCGAGGATTGGCACATGACGACGGTAAAGCTTCATGGCGAGATTATTGGGTATCTGACCGCCTACACTGACAATCACTCCTCTTGGCATCTCAAGATCAAGAATATCCATTACTCTCTCAAAGCTGAGCTCATCGAAATAGAGACGGTCGCACATATCGTAGTCTGTAGATACTGTCTCCGGATTATAGTTGATCATTATAGCCTTATAGCCATGTTTGCGACAAGTCTCGGCTGCATTTACCGAACACCAGTCGAACTCTACGGAACTACCGATACGGTATGCACCTGAACCAAGCACAACAATATTGTTGCCGGCATTCATATCGTATGGAATAGAATTCTCATCCGCCCCATAGGTTACATAGAGATAGTTGGTAAGATCGGGATATTCAGAAGCCACTGTATTGATGCGGCGTACATGGGGGACTACGTCGAGAGATTTTCTATGGTTGCGAACCTTCAGGACTTCCTGCTCCATGTTACCCTCCGGTGCTTCTACAAAGCGTGCAATCTGGAAATCTGAGAATCCCAGACGTTTAGCTTCTTTCAGAACATCCTTCGGAAGATCTTCAACTTTATTATAAGAAGAAAGAACCTTCTTATATTTCACTATATTGTCGAGCTTTTCGATAAACCATTTGTCAATTTTGGTTAGCTCTTCGATACGCTCAATTGAATAACCCTCTTCAAGTGCCTGTGCAATGGCGAATATACGGAGGTCTGTAGGATGGGAAAGAACCTTGTCGAGATCATCAAACTTAATGTCGTTGTTTCCTACGAAACCGTGCATACCCTGCCCGATCATTCTGAGACCTTTCTGGATGATTTCCTCAAAACTCTTACCAATAGACATGATTTCGCCTACTGATTTCATTGAAGAACCGATTTCACGGTCAACTCCAACGAATTTAGACAAGTCCCAACGAGGTATCTTAACGATCATGTAGTCTACGGAAGGAGCCACATATGCAGAATTCGGGGTTCCCATTTCACCGATCTGATCGAGTGTGTAACCGAGAGCCAATTTTGCTGCTACAAATGCAAGCGGATAACCTGATGCCTTGGATGCAAGGGCTGAAGAACGGCTGAGGCGTGCATTAATCTCAATGATTCTGTAATCATTTGTCTCTGCATTAAACGCATACTGGATATTACATTCGCCTACTATTCCGATATGGCGCACTACCTTGGTAGCAATGTCCTCAAGCATCTTGATCTGCTCCTTGGAGAGCGAAACTATAGGAGCTACGACGATTGATTCACCGGTATGGATGCCGAGCGGATCGAAGTTTTCCATAGGAACGACTGTGAAGCAATGGTCGTTGGCATCGCGAATAACCTCAAATTCTATTTCCTTCCAGCCCTTCAGCGATTCCTCAACAAGAATTTGGCGAGAATAAGCAAGAGCACTTTCGCAATGACGACGGAATTCCTCATCGTTTGTGCAAATTCCGCTGCCGAGTCCACCAAGTGCATATCCGGAACGAACCATTACTGGATAACCGATGCGATGTGCAACCTCCACGGCATCTTCAAGAGTTTCAACTGCCTGAGAAACCGGTGTCTTTACATCTATTTCATTCAGTTTCTTTACGAAGAGGTCACGGTCTTCTGTAATCATGATAGCCTCTACGGAAGTACCGAGCACCTTTACACCATATTTTTCAAGAGTGCCGTTAAGATAAAGTTCCGTTCCACAGTTTAGAGCGGTTTGACCTCCGAAAGCAAGAAGAATACCATCCGGACGTTCTTTCTTGATCACCTCTTCTACAAAATGAGGAGTGACGGGCAGGAAATATACCTGATCCGCAACTCCTTCAGATGTCTGTATTGTAGCAATGTTAGGATTGATAAGCACTGTAGAGATTCCCTCTTCACGAAGCGCCTTCAGCGCCTGGGAACCGGAGTAATCGAATTCACCCGCCTGTCCGATTTTTAATGCACCGGAGCCGAGCAACAAAACCTTCTTCATAATCTCTTATCTATGAAATATTCAATTTTGTCTGCAAAATTACAAGTTTTTACCCTTATTTACAAGAAAAATCCAATATTTTATATATTTATCTAATTCCCTTAATATTCCCTGTCCTCCTATATCTATTCTATCGCTTTTTTTCAGCTCTCTTATTGTGCTAAATCTTTACTATTAGATAACGTCTCATAAGGCTGGTTACAAGCTTAACCTTGAAAGATTTCTTATCACTTTCTTACACCACGCCGACTGTTCAGCTTCATATTCATTCTTATACCCTCTGATATCTTCAATCATTTTAGATGTCAGTTTATATACATTTCGCTTGTCCGGAACCTCTTTCTTCTTAAGTTTCTTTTTAATATCATATTCCGCTTTGTATCTGTCGGCAACCGGTATTTCGGCTATTGCACCCTTTTCGGTTTCATCGCTACTTCTGCTGAACTGAAGCCTGTAGAATTCTTTAAATTTATATATTCGCACCACTCCCTTTGCGCTGTCTTCTACGAATTTGGCTTTAGCCTTCTTAATCTCTTCAATAAATGCATCTACTATCCCGTCGTTTGGAACCTGTTCCATATTCTTTCTAAACTCTGACAAAAGGATATTGAAACATTGCAATGTTGCCTCGGTGTCAGCACTTGCCGAATGGGCGATATCTTCACAATAGTCAAGACCAAGATTGCCGGCACAAGAAATAAGTGATGGCACTGAAAATGGACTCATATCCTGAGGGATTCCCTTAAGATACCAATACATGTACTTAACATCAATAACACGTTTGTCTTCAAGGCCCAATATTCCGGAACGTGACAATACTCGCAGATCATTGTCTACAGCAAAGCCGGTTACGGCAAATGCTTTGTCCAAAATATTTTGCACCTTATGTCTGACTGCATTGAAGTGAGGTTTATCAGACACCATTTCGGGAGTGATATGATGAATGTCTGTTCTCCATTCGCTTATCTTCTCCGGTTTATAAAACTCATGGTATATCTCTTTGCCCGACACATCGAACATTGAAAGTTCAAGTAGCTCTTCGTTTTCTGCAAATTCTGCATCAAGGCATATAATGTCCGTATTATCCATCTTACTTATCCTTTTGTTATTTGTTTGATGTTAACTTTCAGGGGGGCTTAACCATTTTTAGAAAAGACACAGGATAGATTTATAGAGTTATAAATTTTCCTGAATCTCTCTAATTTCTTCTTCGGTTATAGGATTACCCCAGTGACCACCTAATACTACTGAAGCCGGTGAGGCAGTAAATTCTTCCCCATTCTCTGTTTTCCATTCCAAGAGTGTCAGCAAATCCCCCTCAACCATATGGTCCGAGACACATTCTCCACCTCTGAAACTTGCCACTTCCTTCATATCTTCCAATGTGAGTTTATTCAAAGGTTTTGACTCATCATAACCATGATTTTTCGATTCAGGCTTATCGGAAGGCCGACTGAGATCAGTTTCTTTCCAACCGGGTAATGCATTCCATTTATCCAAGCTTCCGAAATACAGATTAATCATTGTGGAATTTCCATGTTTTTTCCAATATAACGGGGCAAGCTTGTTCCTTCCCGCCACCCATCTCATAAACATCTTCATTATCTTTGACGGAACCATAGGAGTCAAAGAATAATAAAATGGAAGACTTTTGGAAAATCTCTTGAAATATTCTTCTGAGGTTTCTCCGGAGCGAAAATGCAGATACCTGTCAAGTGCATCGGAATCTTCATACCACATTCCATGGAAATTATCCGTTGCAAACCAACGCACATCGAAAACCTTTTCCGGAGGTGGACATTTCATTGCCTTCATGAGAGATGCCTCAAATTCATAATTTGTCAGCCTGTAAGAACTACCACCTCCAATGTTATAGAATTTGCACCAAAAATTGTCTGCAACAATTTCTTCCGCGACATTAGCCAACAATCTTCCGGAATCTTCCACAGTTATCCATTCGAGAACACCTTTTAT
>CAZXHO010000232.1:0-4319 GCA_964640365.1 uncultured Sangeribacter sp.
TTTTGTATTTAAAGCATCTTTTAGTACTATATAAAAAAGATGGATTTTATGTTGTATGAAGTCGGGGTAGTCTATAATAGATGTTTTTACAACAGAATTTAAACTGCTGAGTGTTAGTGAGAACCAACGGAATGGTATCAGTGCTTTAACCGAGGAGAGCTATATCTACATAGGGTTTGACATTGGAATGAATAAACCATATTTTGAATTAAACGATAAAAGGTTCAAATTATATTTTTTAATTTTGCACGGGAACGAATAAAGATATTATTTAGGTAATGATACAAGTTATGTTTGCATCTAAGGATTATATTATAATTGGGATGGGGAGGTTTTTGATTTGCGTATAGATGAGAATGATTTGTTTAGTTTTTTGAAATATTTTTTATTTTTGAGGTTAGTTTTGTTGAGGGTGAAGGGTCATGTATATGTATGACGAAATTTGATGATATAGGAATTCTTTTCCGCACACATTATGCATCAATGTTTAGGCTTGGTATGCTTATGCTCCGTGATGAGAATGTGGCAAGGGACATAGTACACGATGTCTTTGAAGCAATTCTTATTTCTGGAAAAACAGATGCATCGCCTGCTTATCTGATGACGTCTGTACGAAACCGAAGTCTGAAATATATCCGTAGTCTGACAGTACATGATCGGATAAAGGCGGTGTATTCTGTGAATGAAGAAGAAATCGAAGAAGAAGACTGGCCGGATGATGAGACAATTGCTTTAATACAGTCAACTGTTTCCAATAATCTTACAGACGCGTGCAGACGTGTGGTGAATTTGAGATTCATGGAAGGACTAAGCTATCAGGAGATAGCCGAAACTCTTGGTATTAGTAAAGTTGCTGTCTACAAGCATCTTCGTCATGCAATAGATGTATTACGCGAAAAAATTTCTAAAAATGGATAAAATAGACCGACTTCTTGATGCCATGGAGAATCCGGAGCATTGTACAGCTACTGAAATTGATGAAATGCTTCAAGATCCTGAAATTCAGGAGACATTCAATCTGCTGGATAAAATAAAGTCGAGCCTTCTTACAATTTCATCTCCTGATGTTGATAACGAGTGGGAAAAGTTTAAAAACAGTCACCGTAATTTTGTTTGTAAGTGCCGTTTCCAGTTATCTGAACTTTTCTCTACTAAAACAGTGGCAAGTATTGCAATAGGGATAATTTCCCTATCTGCTGTGGCAGCTATTGTGGGACTTGGTATCCGGAACATAAAAACCACTGATTCAGATGCCAAATCGGAAGTTGAGATAATTCATGGAATAGATACTGCGGTGGCTCACCGGGATACTATCAAGAGCTTAGAGGTAGTAGAAGTGAGTTCACCGGAGATTATCGTTTTTGATGAGGAAACTCTCGAAACAATCATCAACCGTATTGCTACCTATTACGGCTATGAAGTTATTTTTGATAATAGTTCTACAAAGTCACTTCGTCTGTATTTTCGCTGGAATCAGCAAGAAACAATAGAGGAAGTGGTGGAAAGCCTTAATAATTTTGAGCAGATCTCCCTAACAGTCAAGGATAAATTCATTAAGATAGTTTAAACTAATGACACGCATTATAGCACTTCTTGTGGTCATGTTGACTTTCTTCATTTCTGAAGCTGAAACCTTCTCATATCGTTTCAAATCCATACCACTTCCAAAGGCCGTCCGTAGAATAATGGAAGACCATCCCGATGTTGACATCAATTTTATTTATAATGAGTTGGAGAACTACAAGACAAATGCTACTGTCAGGGCTGATAATCCCTATGATGCCCTTCGTCAGGCAATAGGTCTTAATCCGGTGACGGTGGTAAGATCTCGCGATACTTATTATCTTGAGGCATTGCAGCATGGCAAATATGTGTATACAGGAAAGACTATTGGTAGAGACAATGAACCGGTCATAGCGGCAACCGTCATGCTCCTTTCACCGAAAGACTCTACAGTTCTGACATACGGCATAACCGATGATTTCGGTAGGTTCTCAATACCTTGTGACCTGCAAGGTATTCTTGCAAAATTTTCATGTGTCGGTTATAAGACAACCTATAAGAAATTCGACTCATTAAATGTAGGAACAGTACTAATGACCGAACAGCCGATACAGTTAAAGTCTGTAACGGTTGAGGGAAATGTTACCTCGTTATTGGCAGATAAAAGTGTATATCTTCCTACACAGCGTCAGAAAAATGTTTCACAAAATGCAATTGACCTTCTACGCCAAATGGCCATTCCACAAATATCTATTAATTTCATGGATAATTCCTTGACAACACCTACCGGTCATAAAGTCTCATTATATGTCAACTACTTACCCGCCTCTTCTGAAGAATTAGAAGGTTTGAGAACTGATGATGTAAAAAGAATTGAGTGTATCGATTTTCCAAATGATCCTCGATTTAATGGTAATGAACACGTGATCAATTTTATTATACAGAAATACGAATACGGAGGATATACAAAGTTATCCGTAAATGAAAATTTTCTTGCAGGCTTCTCAAATAGAGAATCGCTTTATTCAAAATTTTCATATAAAAGTATGTCCTATGATCTGTACTTGGGAACATCCAATCAAAACCTGCATCATGAGGGTAACTCATATATAAGCACATATAATCTTACGAGCGACAATGGGACAAAAGAAATGTTAACAAGACATGAATTATTTGACAAAGCTCACTTTAAGAATAATGAACTGCCACTGACTTTTCGTGCAATTTTTGATTCGGATAAAACTCAAATATCTAATACAGTGGGATTTGTTTTCGATAGCACTCCAGTAGCTTCTACATCAGGTGTAGTCTCATATACGCCGGAAACTTTTGCAGAAGCCAATTATAAACGTGATGAACCCAATTCCACAAAACATCTTACATGGTCAGGAAGTTATTATTTCATACTTCCCAATAGCTTTCATTTAAATATAAATTCCGGCGCGAGTTACAGTCATATCAATTACAATTATTCTTATCTGTCATCAACACAAAATACAATAGAAAACAACTCACGTGAAAACGCATATCAGTTGAGGGGTTCAGCCATGCTTTATAAGATAATAGCTCAAAATCAGAATATTTTCTTTCGGGGATACGGAGGCACAAACCACAACAATGTAACCTATTCCGGAACTTCACCATATGAAAATACTTTCTATGACTCATTTGCAGGTGCAACTGTCGGCTATAATTTTGCCGGTAAACGATGGAATATCTATGCTGACGTTGCACTGCAATGGGAGCAAAACAAAATAAATTCTATTGACATAAATGAGATCTATCCCCTAATAAATCTATCGGCAGCCTATTCTCCAAATAACAGACACTCTGCGAGAGCTTATTTTCATTTCGGTGCAAATTACCCTGGAGCAAGCGATAAAACTCCGAATATCCTTCAACAAAATGAACTGTTGTATATTACAGGAAATCCAAATTTGGGACTATCTCGTCAGATTACTTTAAATTTGCAATATAACTGGGCTCCGAGAAATAACTTTTCTTCCACTATATACGCTCAATATTTTGGAGAGTATAATCTTTTCGTACCAATTTATTCACCTTATAACGGTGGACAAGCATTATTAAAGAGTTATGACTCGGATGAGACTTATAACCGAACTCAGTTAGGAATTTCATTCAATTATAAGTTACTGGAAGGTAAACTTCAAGTATCAGCACAACCCTCCATAACAATGTTTAGAATGAAAGGCCTATATGAAATAAACAAAACTCCATTCTATGTAAACTCTTCTGCCTCATATTATTTAAATAATTTTTATTTTCAGATAGCTTATCAATCAGCCGTTAAAACAGTACAAGGAAATAGAGCTGCGTTTTATACAAATCGCGACTACTATCAAATCCTTGCCGGATGGAGCCATTCAGGATGGAATATACGCTTATCAGGAATGAATCTATTTAGAAAAGATTGGTTGGCGGCAAAGCTATTATTTAGTTCTCCAATGTATTCAGAATTGAAACTTATTGAGGGGAATAATTTCCATCAGAGAATAAATATATCTGTCACGTATACTTTCAATTATGGTAAGAAAGTAAAAGAAGGCAATGAAGTGGGAGAACAATCAGGTGTTTCTTCTGCAATCTTAAAGTAATTTGTCTTTTACTTTGAGTAGGAGGCTCTAAATTAATCCGGTTCCCAATCTCCGGACCATTAAAAGAAGGTCCATAAAAGAATGGGTGTTATGACATAGGATCAATAGAGGGTGTATCCTTTCTTTCGTCTTTGTTTATTAAGGTAACTCGGCTTAAGCTGAATATACCTGCTATAATTGCGAATACTATTGAAGTAAGCA
>CAZXHO010000233.1:0-4240 GCA_964640365.1 uncultured Sangeribacter sp.
AATTACCATTTTATTATTAACCATGGCGGGACTATGGTTTTCGGGATGTGATGGAAATAATGATAAAAAATATAAAATAGGAGTGTCACAATGTAGCGGTGATTATTGGAGAGAAAAAACTAATCAAGATCTACGCACTGAACTTCTCAGTCATCCGGATGTGCAGCTTGATATAAGGAATGCCGACAATGATTCTAAACGTCAGCAGGAGGATGTGCGTTATTTCATCAATAATGGTTATGACCTGATAATACTTGCTCCCAATGAATCTGAACCCTTAGTAGGAGTAGTAGAAGAGGCAAAAGCCAAAGGGGTTCCTGTCGTTACATTCGATCGACGGATCTCCAGTGACAGCTTCACAGCTCACATGGAAGTTGATAATTATGCCCTTGGAAAAGGAGTGGTGAAATATGCGGGAACTCTTACAAAGACCCCACTTAAGATAATAGAAATTCGAGGACCGATCTCTGCTTCACCTGCGCAGCTTCGTCATGAGGGGTTCAAGGATGGTCTTAAGGATTACCCGAATATGGAGGTTGTTGCAAGTGTATACGGGAATTGGGATAATGTAAGGGCTGCCGAGTTGACAGATTCGCTTCTTGACATTTATCCGGATGTTAATATGATTTTCGCTCATACAGACCATATGGCTCTCGGAGCTTCAGATATATTGAAGAAGAGAGGTCGTAACGATGTGGCGGTATTCGGTATAGATGGATTCCCTGATCAAGGGTTGAAAGGAGTGTCGGAAGGAGACTTGACAGCATCCTTTCTCTATCCTACAGAGGGTCAGCGATTGTTGCGAATAGCATTGGCGGTTCTGAAAGGTGAACCTTATGAGCGGATTACAAAAGTGGCGCCATTATCGCCAGTTGATGCTTCAAATGCAGATATTCTGCTTGCCCAGAATAGTCTGCTTAATGAGGAAATGTCTAAGATTACTCTTCTTAATGATAAAATAGCTCAACAGCTAATTCGTTATTCCGGACAGAAGATGCTGCTCTGGGCTTTTGTATTGATTGCTTTGCTGTTGAGCGGACTTGTGTTTGTATTATTGAGGAGCATATTCGCTAATCGCCGACATCAGAGTGAGCTTGAACAAAAGAATAATCAGCTTCAGGAGGAAAAAGATAAACAGGAGCAGTTGTATACACAACTGAGTGAGGCCACTAAATCAAAGCTTATGTTTTTCACAAATGTTTCTCACGACATTCGTACACCTCTCACGCTCATCGCCGGTCCTGTTGAGCAAGTTGCAGAAGATCCCTGTCTTACTCCCCGTTGCAGATCGCTTATGCAGCTTACAAAAAAGAATGTGGTAATTCTTCGTCGCCTAATTGATCAGATTCTTGATTTTAGAAAGTATGAAAACGGGAAGCAGGAACAGAAACTTTCAGAAATTGTTTTCCCAAATCTATTGAAAGAATGGGCAGAGGCGTTTCGGGAAGTAGCCAGAAAACGAGACATACGTCTTGTTATCAATATTGGAAAAGAGCACGTGCCAACCGTTGCGGTAGATGTGGAGAAAATGGAGAGGGTTTTCTTTAACCTTATGAGCAATGCGTTCAAACACACTCCGGATAATGGAAAAATAGCAGTGACATTTAATCAGACTGATTCTCAGGTATCGTATTCGGTAACAGATACAGGATGCGGTATAGATCCTTCTGAGGTTGAAAAAATTTGGGACAGATTTTATCAGGTGGAAGGTGCCAATCCTGAAGGCTCAGGCATAGGTCTTGCTCTGACAAAAGCTTTTGTTGAACTTCACGGTGGCTCAATATCAGTAAAGAGCAGTAAAGGTATAGGAAGTGAGTTTACAGTTACTTTCCCAATACATCACACAGAGGAAAAACGTGTGGTAGAGTCTCATATTTCCAATGATGAAATTGAGATGGAATTGGCAACCGTTGAACCGGGAGAAGATAATGTAAGTGCTGACAAACCGACTCTGCTTGTAATAGATGATAATCAGGACATACGGGTTCTGATCAGTAATCAAATGGGGGAAGATTACAATGTGCTTACCGCATCCAACGGAATGCAAGGATTGAAGGTTGCAACGAAATATGTACCCGATATCATTTTATGTGATGTCATGATGACGGGAATGAATGGATTGGAATGTGTTAAGAAACTGAAAGAGGAGGTATCGACCTCACATATTCCTGTTCTGATGCTGACGGCATGTTCGCTTGATGAGGAACGAATTGCCGGTTATAATCATGGAGCCGATGCTTATTTATCCAAACCTTTTAATCTGGATGTTCTGACTGCTCGTTGCCGGAATTTATTGCTGAACCGAAAATTGATTCGAGAACTATATGGAAAGGGATCCAATGTCAATCTCAAAGATAAGTCGCAGTCGAATAGAGTAGGGCAGTCTGCACATCGGCCGAATGATGTTGAAAGCGATTTTTATTCACGCTTCGTAGAACTTGTGAGTGAACGAATAGCAGACTCAGATCTGCAGATTTCCGAGATTGCGGCACAGATGGGACTTGGTCAATCACAGTTTACCAGAAAGATTAAGGCTCTTACTAATTACACTCCGGTGGAGCTAATTCGAAATATTCGATTGCAAAAAGCAAAGACATTGCTCCTGAGTACAGAGAAAAATATCAGCGAGATTGCTTATGCCGTTGGTTTCACATCCCTTGCTTATTTCTCCAAATGTTATAAAGAAGCATTCGGTTGTTCTCCTACGGAGACACGCGAAAAGAGATGATATAACAATTGTTGCATTATTTATAATATTTGTTTTAATAGTTAATTGCAATAATCTAATAATTAGGTTATTGCAATTTTTTTATTATTATTTTTCATACAAAAGCAGATTAAGTGTTATAAAAAATTCCGCATAGGTTTTAACTTAGTCGGCATTAATGCAAAAATGATATTTGGGGCAACAAGTATTATATGTGGTTGATTAAAACAGGGCTTAACTTTGCAGCAGAAATTTTAACCAAAACTAACATAACATGAAAAAAGGAATCCTAACAGCTATCTTGCTATTCCTGACAACAGTCATGATGCATGCACAGGATGTCACAGTTCGCGGCACAGTGTATTCACGTGTTGATGACGAACCTCTGATCGGCGCAACTATTAGATGCAATGACATCAACAAAGGAACTGCCACCGATATAGACGGTAGTTTCTCTATCACAGTCCCGGAAGGTGCTACACTTACAGTATCATATGTAGGATACAGAACCGTAGAAGTTGGAGCAGAACCGGAGATGACAATTTATTTGGATGAAGACAGCGAGATGCTTGATGAACTCGTAGTGGTAGGTTATCAGACAGTGCGCAAAGCAGACCTCACAGGATCCGTATCCGTAGTTTCTACTAAATCTCTTGAAACTTCTTCCGACAGCGACCCGATGCGTGCTTTGCAGGGAAAAGTACCGGGAATGACAGTTTCTGCCAACGGTTCTCCGGCAGGAACAGGTTCTGTACGTATTCGCGGTATCGGTTCATTCAATGCTTCTCAAGACCCTCTGTTCATTATCGACGGAGTGCCTACAACAGCAACTCTGAACTCTCTTAACATGAACGATATTGAGAGTATGCAAGTATTGAAAGACGCAGCTTCTGCTTCAATCTACGGTTCCCGTGCTGCAAATGGTGTAATTATCATTACTACTAAGAAAGGTAAGGGTGCAGGAAAGGTAAATGTAAGTTTTAATGCAAACTTCACTACTCAGTTTTATTCTGCACAGTCTAAGATGAAGCTGCTCAACACTCCAGGTTACGCCACTGCAATGGCACAGGCAGCTTTGAATGACGGTATCGATCCGGTTGCTTATGCTTCAAGCTACGGTCTTAATCTGAATGCCACTTCCGGTTATCCTATTAAAGTGTATAACATTAACACAGGTGAATATCAGAATTACATGGTCAACGGTCAGTATGACGGTTATATCAACCGTAAACAGACTATGAAAATGTCGAATACTGATTGGCTTGATGAAATTTCACGCACAGGTTTCGCACAGCATTATGATGCAGCTGTTTCAACCTCTTCCGAAAAAGGTACAGCTTTCTTCTCACTCGGTTATAAAAAGAATGAGGGTATCCTGAAATATACTAACTTCGAGAATGTTGCAGCACGTATGAACACCTCATACGAAATTTCTAAGGTTTTGACAGTAGGTGAGAATTTTACACTTACCTATACTGACCAGGTAGATTGCCAGCCACTTGAAAATGCTCTCAAAATGCCGACCACAGTGCC
>CAZXHO010000234.1:0-4194 GCA_964640365.1 uncultured Sangeribacter sp.
CCCAGGACCCACAGCTTAGAAGGCTGTTGCTCTATCCAGCTGAGCTACCAGACCTGCCTGTCCAATAAGATCGTTTCAATATTTGGTTGTATCTCTTTATCATTGAGCCGTTTCTTTTATTGAAAGAGCTCGCAGATTGGATTTTCCTTTCGGAATCTGCAACCAAATTGCAACGTGACATCTAATAAATAGCGTCTTATCTTCGGACTGCAAAGTTAATGATTTTTTTTGATTCCATATCAATCTATAGTGGATTTTTTTGTCACCCTACAGATTTTTTTGATTTCTTATTTATTTTTTGTCATCGATAACACATTTATCTTCAACGAAGTAATTTGATATACGATATACATAAAGCAACTCGTGGGAGATAAGTGCTATATAAATTACATTAATTCCTAATATTAAGCATATTAACAGATAATAGTAGGATTAATAGCGGTGAGGAGCGAACTCCGGAGGAAGGATCTTCTTTGGATCCACACTGTCCACAGCCGTTACAATGATCTTGGCAGCCCCTCTCCAAGGCACCGTAGCATGATATTTCTTATATTCCACTTTTACGGGCACTGCCCCAAGCTGAGCACGTTTAAGCCGTGCAGCCAGCGTATCATTTGCAGCAGAGAATATAAAATCCCTGCTATAAATACGCGTCGTGTCCATCAACTCCTTATATGGTATCAACACACCCTCATATGTTTGAAACACAGTGCCTCGACGTTCAATATTTTCCACATATCCGAATTGCACGGCATCCTGCACATAGGGACTGAAATATCTGAACCAGCATCCTATTCCGAGCGCCACAACGAGCAAAGCAGTGCCACACCAAATCCAAACAGCATACTTTCGACTTGGTTTAAGATGTTCCCACTCAGATTCCTCCTCATCCCAATAAGCCGGATTATCCGGTGTATAAACCGGTTTTTTTGGTTCTTTCACAGGCTCTTCCGGCAGATCTTCATTGTCGAAATAGTCATTTTTATCGTCTTTGGGAGTAAACATCATCGTTATGAGTTGTAAATGTTACTGTTATATAGTTCAATGGTAAAAAATCAAATCCAAAGCCATTGGGCATGCTTAAGCCTCTTTCTCCGCATCGAGCAGTGTTTTCTCTGCCAGATCACGGTCTGCAGGATTCCCCTTTTGACTAACTGATATGTACATCATCGTATATATACCCAGAATAATGAGCATCACAGTCTGGCCGCTCCACTGGAGCATTGAGAAGGCAGTGCCTTGTGCATCGCTTACTCCATAAATTGCAAGTCCGAACATTATTGCAAGGTTCCATGGACCAAGACCGCCATTAGAAGGGATTGCCATACTTATAGAACTCAACACAAACGCTACAAGACATGGTGTAAGTCCGAGTGCCATTCCTTCGCCATGGCAAAGCGCACGTGTGAAATCGAAGGCATAGAAAGCCACATAGAGCTGAAAATAATAGCACCCCCAGATGCAAAGCGTGTACAGGAAAAATTGCCAACGGCCTTTCATGCGGGCAACCACGCTGAAGCCTTCCCACATGCTAAGAGCTACTTCCTTAAGTTTTTGGACAAATTTTGTATCTTTGAAAGTTTTCAACAACACCCAACAGCCAATCACACACACCACTATTGCCACCCAGAACCACCATTGAGAAATCAGACCCACCAGATCACGTCCCACCGGATAACGGGTAAGGAAAGCTTCAAGTGCCGGGGCTGCCACAATCAGCGACAGAATCAATAGCAGAAGCACCATAATCGTATCGGCAAGACGGTCACCAATCATCGAGCCCAAAACGGAAGAGAAAGAAGCTTTCTGTGATGAAGAAACATACGTGCAACGCCATACTTCCCCAAGACGCGGAAAAACAAGATTCAGAGCGTAACACCCGAAAATACTGCAACACAATGCCATAAACGGCGGTCTTATTCCCAGCGCATTCAATTGGAGCCTCCATCTGGCAGCCCGGAATATATGAGAGAAGACGCTGATACCCATAGCAAGAAGAATCCACCAATAGTCAACTCCGTGCTTTATCAGGTCAAGCATGTCGGAGAAGTTAACCTTCTTAAACATGTAGACCACGAGGAGCACTGTCAGCACCACCGGAAGTCCGTATCGCAAGGCAAGACCGAGCCATTTCTTTGCTCCGTCATGCGAGATATTAGTAGCTTGTTGGTTCATAGCAGAAATTCAATTTCTTTAAATGCATAGGTTCGTTTCTCCCCATCTCCTGTCTTTAGGGTAAGCATACCGTCCGGCGCAACCCGGCATATAGATGCCTTGATGGCTTCATTTGCCCGGCGGTCAAAAAAAGGATAAAGCCTTCCGTCACCACGCCACAGTTTTTGCATAAATTCTTCATGCAAAGAAGATGACTTACCCTCATCGGCATGTAAGGTGTCATTCTCCTTGGCGCCGATTTCTTGTTGGGTGGAGATAGAGTCCGCCACCTCTTCCTTACGGGCAGTTTCCAAACGTTTTTCAATACATTCGGCCAGACGTTTCACGAGAGAAGGAACGTCATGGGCAACACCCGTAAGATTAACCACAGACACCGGATTTGGAGCATCGCTGAGGAAAACTTGTTGATTTACATTGATTCCAACTCCGGCAATAGAATGTAAAATTTTACCGGGCATTATGGAATGCTCAATAAGTATTCCACAAATTTTCCTATCACCCACATAGATATCATTTGGCCACTTCACCATTGCGTCAATACCGATTTCCGCAAGCATATCGGTAACAGCGAGAGCCACAGCCTCAGATATAACAAACTGACGCACAGGAGCTATCCCCTCGGGATGCAAAAGAGCCGACGCGGTAATATTTTTCCCGGGTTCGGATTCCCATGAATTACCCCGTTGTCCCCTTCCGGCAGTCTGAGCCTCGGCATAAACCACGAAATTCTCTTCGTCGCCACCGAGATTCGCCGCCACCCACGAGTTGGTCGATGCCGTCTCCGGAATACTGATAATCTTCATAATTTCAAACTCAGTTTCCGCAAGCCGTCGGGAAGCTCCTCAATCTTCACAACCACAGTGTCATCCGGAATGAGACTACCGATCCTCTCAACCCATTCCATGAAACATAAACACCCGGAATAGAAATAGTCTTCCGCACCCATATCAAGAGCCTCCTGTGGAGATTCAAGCCTATAGAAATCAAAATGGTAGATTGGAGAACCGTCAGCAGCGCGATACTCGTTAACAATACTGAACGTAGGACTCCCGGAATCATCGGCAACTCCTAACTGACGGCACACCTCGGCTATGAATGTAGTTTTTCCCGCCCCCATCGCACCATCAAAAGCAAATATGCGTCTGTCGCCCATCGCTTTGATAAAAGCGGCGGCAGCTTCGGGAAGTTCATTCAAAGAAAAGATATATTCCATAATATCCGGTTGTTTATATTGCAAAATTAGTAAAATTTATTCAAGAATTGTTCAATGAGGTTCCACGGGAGGGATAAATTGGGATTATTTTATTATTTTTGCACAATTAAAGAGCAAAAAACGGACGCCGGATAAAGAGAAACTGAGAATAAGTCATACGCGGCTAACATCCCGTCTCCTCCTCTCCATGAGGTTAGCTGTCAGGCACTACTCCGGAAATTGCTCAACAGGCAAGAAATAATAATAACTCAAATCAAAATAAAAATGGGAAAAGTTGTGATCATCGGCGCCGGAGGCGTCGGAACAGTCGTGGCAGCAAAATGCGCCCAGAATCCTGACGTTTTCTCTGAAATCGTCATCGCTTCACGCACAAAAGAGAAGTGCGACCGTCTCGCAAAACGTATCGGCGCACCCAACATCACCACCGATCAGGTAGACGCCAACTCTGTTGAGCAGCTTTGCGAACTATTCAACCGTCACAAACCCGACATCTGCATAAACGTGGCACTCCCCTATCAGGATCTCACCATCATGGAGGCATGTCTCCAATGTGGTGTCAATTATCTTGACACTGCCAACTACGAGCCGGAGGATGAGGCACACTTCGAATACAGCTGGCAATGGGCATTCCGTGAACGTTTTGAGAAGGCCGGACTCACAGCTATCCTCGGATGCGGATTCGACCCTGGTGTGTCGGCAGTATTCGTGGCATACGCAGCCAAGCACCACTTCTCAGAGATGCGCTACCTCGACATTGTAGACTGCAACGCCGGAAATCATGGCAAAGCATTCGCCACCAACTTCAA
>CAZXHO010000235.1:0-4193 GCA_964640365.1 uncultured Sangeribacter sp.
ATATTACGAAACAGAAGTAGTATGACATCTGCGGGTGGTTGCTCTGTAGTTGCAGGGCTCCGAAAAGCGCTGCAAGAGCTGTGCCGGCAATATATTTACCTCTGTAGCATAACATTATGCCCCCGATTGTAGGTGGAATATAGGCAAGCGTAGCAAATTTCCAGATGTGTCCGGCACCGATTATTATTATGAAATATGATGAAAACCCCCATGCAACTGCAGCAAAGAGTGAGTTATACCATTTGCAGCCGAAGCAGAGGCACATCACAAAAAATCCCAACATCATTGCGAAGAGCAGGTTTGCAGGTGCGGGTAGCCAGAGCGACCACGCCCTGCCTATCCAGCTAAGTGTTTCGTTAGCGGGATAAGAAGGAGCAATCTGGAAATTAGGCATTCCTGAAAACAGGGAGTTTGTCCATCGGGTGGATTCACCTGTCTGTTCATGAAAGAGCTTTCCCTCCTGTCCGTTGGCGATTCCCTGCATGGTGTCGTGTTGCTGCAGGACATTTCCTTCAATGTCGTCCGGAAAGAAAAATAAGAAAGCCACCACTGCGAGAAACAGAGCAGCCAGCACAGAATAAATGTAAGTCTTTTTCATCGTCAGTGGGTTGTTGGGGTTTGGTGTTCCCCTGCCGGCACATTATGGGAGCGAAGTGCCGGCAAGAGGTTTTATGGTCAATCGACAGGAATATAAATCTGTCGGTTCATGCTTTGTTCCAGAGAGATGAGAGTTTCAGTCTTCACGACTCCGGGGATATGCTGGATTTTATCGTTCAGGAGTTCCATGAGGTGAAGGTTGTCCTGCGCATATACTTTTATAAGCATTGAATATGGTCCGGTGGTGAAGTGACATTCTACTACCTCAGGTATGTTTTCAAGTTCCTTTACCACTTCACGGTACATTGGACCTTTTTCAAGGCTCACCCCTACGTAGGTACAAGTATTATATCCAAGTGTCTTAGGATTAACGGTATATCCGGATCCGGTGATCACTTTCATTTCAATTAAGCGCTGTATGCGCTGATGGATTGCTGCCCTTGAAACCCCACACTCGATGGCTACGTCCTTGGATGCAATCCTGGCGTTCTTCATGATAATGTTAAGAATCTTCTTGTCTAAGTTGTCGATACGGTCCATGGTTTATGATTAGAGTTGGTGGTGCAAATTTATCAAATTATTTAGAAATATGCAAAAAAGAGTGGATTATTTTGGCAAATTGCTTAGAAAAAGGTCGCTTTTTGACGGTTTTGTGGCTTCTTGCAAGTTAGGAGTAAGAGGAAAGACTCATTCTGCAATTCATCCGTAATTCCATATGTGAGGCATCACACCCTTGATCTGGCAAACGCAGAAGAGATCCAGGCAGTGATCAAACCAATTATCACTACAGGGGCGAAAGCGATAATTATATCCATCCATTCCACCACTACCGGATAGGCAGGCACGACCATAAGATCCGGATCTCCGCCGAGCTTTATGATTCCGAATTTTTCCTGAATAAGACAAAGGCATACGCCGAGAAGTATGCCGGCAATCCCTCCGGCGAGACATACATAAATGCTTTCCCACCAGAATGTCTTTCCTATTTTCCCGGTTGTCCTGCCGAGCGAAGATAGTGTAGTCATGGATTGCTGTTTTTCGATTATGAGCATGCACAATGTGCTGATGATGTTGAATGAGGCTATGAGCAATATGAAAATAAGAAGCAGGAAGGTCATCCATTTCTCAATAGACACCATCCTGAAGTGTATATCTTGTTGACGGTAGCGGTCTTTGACTATGGCATGGCTCCCAAGTTTCTCTTGAAGATTTTTAGCCACTTCCGTCAGGTTGGCTCCTTTGGAGACGGATATGAGCAGCGAAGTGGCTTCAGTTGTGTATTGGAAGAGTTCGCGTGCCACCGCAATGTCGCAAATCACGGTATTTTCGTCATATTCAGCCTGCATTGCCTGAAATATACCTCCTACGGTTACGGAATCCGTGAGAAAAGAAGACATTGGGTTGGCAAGATTCACCCTGCCTTCACGTCTTGGAGCAAAAAGAAATAGCCCGGGATTTTCAGTGGCAATCCCGAGTTGTTGTAGCACTCCGATTGATATGGCAGCGTCTGATTCTGAAAAATCGTTGAATTGTATATTATCCTCAATAAAAAGAGAATCTATGTGTGTTAGCCCGGCATACTGATCAGGTACAACTCCACGCAGGGTTACAGGCATTTCGCGTTGATTGTAGAGGGCGAGTGCATTATCCGACACCTCCGGCATTACCATATTTATTCCTTCCACCTCTTTCACCGCTTCGGAAATAGAGTCGGAATCGGCAAATACTTTACCTTGTGCCGGAGTAACCAGAATGTCGGGTGAAAGGAGATCGAGGGTATCAGAGAGAAGACCCCTGAAGCCGTTAAAAACTGACAGGACACAGACAATGGCAGCCGTGGCAACAGCCACGCCCACCACTGAAATTATTGCGATGGCGCTTACGGCACTGTGAGATTTAGGAGCCTTTAGATAGCGCCACGCTATGTATGCCGGAAGAGAACCGGATTTCTTTCTTCTTCTTTTTTCTCTTCTTCTCTTTCTTTACCGGGTCCGAGGAGACGGTCGATGTTTTCAATATAGTCGAGCGAGTCATCGAGGTAGAACTGTAGATCAGGACATTTCCTGAGCACCTGCTTCACTGCCTGTGCAAGTTCATAGCGCACTGTTTTAGACTGCTTTTTGATGTTTTCAAGAATTGCCTGGCTCTTATCTGCCGGGAAAATGCTCAAATATGTTTTTGCTATGCTAAGGTCCGGGGTTACGCGTACGGCGCTCACTGATACCAATACGCCCCCGAAGGCGGCTGTCTGCCTGCGGAATATTTCACTCAGCTCTTTTTGTAAGAGTCTGGCTATTTTTGCTTGTCGTTTTCCTTCCATAATTAAAATGATTCTAAATTTTGGTTCAGCCGTATTATATGTATGTAGCTCGCCGTTTTCATCACAGGCGACACGGCTGTCTGTCTTAATAACATCCGTTGACACCTTATCGTTTAACTCAAGGTTCAGGATGATACTTTTCTCATTATTGTCAGACCGTCTCTCAGGGGAAGAATAACGGTTTCCACTCTTTTGTCTGATGCGGCAAGATCGTTGAAGTCCATAATTCCGAGTGTCTGCGAAGAATGTGGCGTATCTTCCACCACGTGGCCGTCCCAGAGAGTGTTGTCGGCAAGGATAAACCCGCCGGGTTTGGTTAAGGTTATAGCTCGGTTTAAATATTCTACATATTTCCGTTTGTCGGCGTCTATGAATATGAGGTCAAATTCCTCGTCGCCCCATTGCTTCATAACCTCAAGGGCATCTCCGATGTGTAGCCGGATTTTGTTGCCGTGGATTGAAGATTTGAAACTGTTTAGAATGAAGTCTTCCAGTTCATCATCCACTTCTATGGTGTCGAGCGTTGCATTCCCATCCATTCCTTCAGCAAGGCAAAGGGCAGAATATCCTGAGAAAGTACCTAATTCGAGCACTCTTTTGGGTTTTATCATTGCCGCGAGCATTTTCAGGATTCTCCCTTGGATATGGCCTGAACACATTCTTCCGTTCAGGAGTTTCAGATTGGTCTGCCGATCAATTTCATAAAGCTCCGGGGGTTCGGGTTCAATGTGTTTACTGATATAGTCTTCAAGACCGGAGGATGTTTTCATCTTGCATTAAAATAATGCATTGCGAGTTCGTAGCCTTTCATTCCAAAGCCGCAGAGCATGGCCTTGCAAGATGGCGCGGTTACAGATTTATGGCGGAATTCATCACGGGCATGAATATTTGAGATATGCACCTCCACCACGGGTAGTGGAATGGATGAAATTGCATCTGCGATGGCATAAGAATAATGTGCATATGCCCCGGGGTTTATTACTATTCCTTCGCAACCGGGGGTGTCATATCCGAGAGAATGCAATTTGTCAATTATTTCTCCCTCGCAATTTGACTGGAAATATTCGATTTCTGTATTCGGGAAAGTAAACCTCAGCTCGGCGAGCACATCTTCGAAAGAGCGTGAGCCATAAATTTCGGGCTGGCGCTTACCAAGGAGGTTGAGGTTTGGGCCGTTAATTATACAAATCATATATTATGGGGTTGTAAAATGGTAGGAATAATAAAATGAAAAAAGAGGAGCAGGAAACCTAAGTTTACGCTGCTCCTCTTCCTC
>CAZXHO010000236.1:0-4173 GCA_964640365.1 uncultured Sangeribacter sp.
GGCTGCATTAAAGTCTGCAATAACGCCGTCTCTCAAAGGACGTATAGTACGGATGCCCGGAGGTTCTTTCCCTTCCATGAGATGTGCCGGAGTACCCACCGCAAGAAGTTTGTCCGTCTTGTTTTCTATCGCCACTACAGACGGCTCGTCGACAACTATTTTGTCATTATGTATGATTATGGAATTGGCGGTTCCCAAGTCCATAGCAATTTCCTGTGTAAATGAAAAGAGTCCCATATTTATGCATTTATCTTATTAGGGATAACAGCCGTTGCTAAACAACTGTCAGTTGTAAAACCAAATGCAACGTTAATGAAAAAATATAATCTGATAAAATTGATTTTAATATTTCAAAAATAAAAAATGCAAAAAAAGAACGCATTTCTCATGAAATACGTTCTTTTTATTTAAATATGCCTAAAAAATCAGATTTCTTCTAATTTCAGCGTCATTTTATGATTCCTGATTATTTATTGAAGTAAGTCTCAAGTGCGTAATTTATGCTCTCAAGAACATTCAGAATATCTGAATCATCAGGCTGCATTGCTTTTGCTTTTTCAGCGATAGCCTTGGATGCTTCAAAGTAATTGGTCTTGATATCCTGACGAGCTGCATTGATCTCGGGAGAGGAGCCTTCAAGTTCATTCCACTTCATAGTTCCGACACGGAAAATCTTCTTGCTTGCGTTCTTCAAAGTTTCAAAGTCTACGTCAGGAAGAGAAGCTGCCTTACGGTAGTCTGCTTCAGATTCTGCATCTTTTTCTGCACGGTCATAAACATATCCTCTGAGACCATAAAGATTAGCCTTATCGGGATTAGCAGCTATTACCTCATTAAGCTCGCTGAGTGCTTGATCAATCTTTCCATCCGAAACGATTGAATTTATCATATTATTAATGAAGATAGGCTGCTCAAGTCCAAATTTCTCATGACCCGCTCTTGCAACATCAAGAATCTGTGCCTGAGCCTCATTCATTCTTGACTCATCTTTTTGAGCGATGTTCTGCCAGCAAGCGATTTCATAAATATAGCTTTCAGGCTGTTCGTAACCTGCAAGACGAGCTTTTTTAAATGCTTTGGCACTTTCTTCTACAGAATTTCCGGAATAAGCAGAAAGACCTGCATTGAAGAATGAAGTAGCAATCTGAGAAGGATCAATAAGAGCTGCCATCTTGCCGAGCATGCCTGTTTCAGGAAGATCGCCATAGATCATGAATGCCTCATAAGCCTGTGGATAATAATCCTTATTGTTGAAGTAATCAGCTCCTGCTGAGAAGAAATCACCTGAGTGTCCTGCGATTCTGTTGATGATGTCTTTTGCAAATCTTGGTTTAACCTGTCCTTTCTCGTTAGGAAGGCTGTCCAAAGGCAATGCCTGAAGGAAATATTTGTAACCCTGCATAAGTTCATCTGCCATAGCGGTGCCCTGTGCAGAAGGATCATTAGGATTAATCATTTTTGCCTTGGTGGCGTTGTCAAACGCATCGAATTCGATCTTGCCAGCAATATAATATGTACGGGCATCGTTCTTGGTTTCGGGATTTTCCATCGCCTGCTTGATCAGGTTACGGGCATTATTCAGCTGGTCGGTTTTACCTGCCAATTTAGCTGCCTGATCTACATTAGCTTTCTGCGCTCCTGCAGTCCCTACTGCTGCAAGACATAACGCAACTGTGAGAAATCTATTCATTTTGTTATTTAGGATTAAATGATTATAATCAATTTTCTGTTATTTCATCTAAATCAGCATCATCTTCTTCTGGCGTCATCGAGGGGTCATCCTCAATCTCGTTGTGAGAAATTTCCTTCTCTTCCTCTTCAATGATGCGTTCTTGTTTGTCAAGATACACTACCTCTTCATTATTAACAATCTCTGAAGATTCTTGTTCAATTTCTTCTTCAATTTCTTCGATAGGATCTGAATCAACCTTACAAACAGACGCAATCACATCTCCTCGCTTGGAGAGATCGATTAATTTTACGCCTTGGGTTGCTCTTCCCATAACTCTAATTCCGGCTACCGGCATCCTCAAGGTAATACCACTCTGATTGATAATCATGAGGTCATTGGAGTCGTTGACATTCTTGATAGCAACAAGACTACCTGTCTTTTCAGTAACGTTAAGAGTCTTTACACCCTTACCTCCACGGTTTGTCACTCTGTAGTCATCGAGCGGAGAGCGCTTTCCATATCCATTCTGAGAAACAACCATAACTGTTTCGTAGGGAGAACCGGTCATAGTAATCATACCTATCACTTCGTCTCCGTCTTCACCAAGAGTCATTCCTCTTACTCCGGTCGACATTCTACCCATTTCCCTTACTTTTGATTCCGGGAATCTGATAGCTCTGCCTTCTTTATTAGCGATAATAATTTCGGAATTACCGTCTGTGAGTCTAACTTGAATTAGCTGGTCATCCTCTCTGATGATTATAGCATTGACTCCATTAGCCCTCGGGCGAGAATAAGCCTCTAAAGAAGTCTTCTTAATTACACCCTTCTTTGTGCAGAACACCAGATTATGGTTATTAATGTAGTCCTTGTCATCGAGATGCTTAACCCTTATGAAAGCATTTACGCAATCATCTGCCTCAATATTGAGAAGATTTTGAATAGCCCGACCCTTAGAGTTTTTGGCACACTCGGGAATTTCATACACCTTAAGCCAATAGCATCTTCCTTTTTGTGTAAAGAAGAGCATATAATTATGATTGGATGCCGGGTAGATGTGTTCAATGAAGTCTGAATCTCTTGTATCACTTCCCTTGGCTCCTACGCCTCCTCTGTTTTGTGCCCTGAAATCGGATAGGGGAGTTCTCTTAATATATCCAAGGTGAGAAATAGTAATGATCATTTCATCATCGGGATAAAAATCCTCAGCGTTGAGGTCACCCGAGAACATATTGATCTTTGTACGTCTTTCATCGCCATATTTGTCGCGGATCTCGATAAGTTCCTCTTTCATAACATTCCTACAAACTTCATCGTTATTGAGAATGTCATTCAAGTGGGAAATAAGCTTCATCAGATCATCATATTCTGCGCGAAGTTTATCCATTTCGAGTCCGGTGAGCTGACGGAGACGCATCTCGACTATAGCACGCGTCTGAGCATCATCAAGGCTAAATCTTTCAGCAAGCCTGTTTCTGGCTTCCTCAGCCGTCCGGGATGAACGAATAATAGCAATAACTTCATCTATATTATCTACTGCGATCATCAACCCCCTTAGGATATGCGCACGTTCCTCTGCTTTTTTCAGTTCATAACTTGTACGCCTTATAACAACTTCATGCCTGTGGTCAACGAAAGCCTGAAGCAATTCTTTAAGATTAAGAGTTTTAGGACGTCCATTAACCAATGCTACATTATTTACGCTGAATGATGTCTGAAGTTGAGTGAGCTTATAAAGTTTATTGAGAATTACCTTTGCATTGGCATCGCGTTTAATGTCTATTGCGATGTGCATTTTTCCACGTGCACTTGTATCAGTGATATCAGAGATTCCTTCAATTTTTTTCTCTTCTACCAGATCTGCAATACTTTTCACGAGATCATTCTTGATAACTCCGTATGGAATTTCCGAGATTATAATTTGATCGTGAGAGCCATCACTTTCAATTTCTGCCTTGGCACGGATCACAATCCTGCCTCTTCCCGTTTCAAATGCATCTTTAACCCCTTGCATTCCAAATATCTCACCACCGGTTGGGAAATCCGGAGCCTTTATAAATTCCATCAGACCCTCGACATCCATGTCAGGATTGTCAATTAAAGCAACTGAAGCGTTCAAAGCTTCTGTGAGATTATGAGGTGGCATATTGGTAGCCATACCGACAGCAATTCCGGATGCACCATTCACCAGCAAGTTAGGAATTCTGGTTGGAAGCACTGATGGCTCGCTGAGAGTGTTATCGAAGTTTGGAACGAAATCCACAGTGTCCTTATCAATATCCTGAAGCATTTCCTCACCCATGCGGGCAAGCTTCACCTCAGTGTATCGCATTGCAGCAGGAGAGTCGCCGTCAATGGAGCCAAAGTTTCCCTGACCAAAAACAAGAGGGTATCTGAGAGACCACTCCTGTGCCATTCTAACCATTGTGAAGTAGATAGAAGAATCACCGTGAGGGTGATACTTACCCATGACCTCACCAACGATACGTGCTGATTTCTTG
>CAZXHO010000237.1:0-4168 GCA_964640365.1 uncultured Sangeribacter sp.
CAATTAATAAAGCGCCTGAACTCCCGGACATAGAAAAGACTGCCATCCCACCAATGGAAGGTGAGAAAATCGGAGACAACGAATATCTTCAATATGTGGATGAAGATTTCATTGCTTCTCAGTCATCTGCAAAACAGGCACAAATGCTTGCAGAAAATTTAATGGAGATCAGAGAAGCAAAAACCTCACTTACCAGAGGCACGGCTGAAACTATGCCAACTGATGGCAAGCAGCTCGAGCTGATGCTTAATTCACTTGCCCATCAGGAAGCGACTCTGACAGCAGCCTTCATTGGCAACGTGACAAAAGAAACTGTGGTCCGGAATTTTACATTTACCCCTGAAAGAAATGGAGATAAAACTCTTTTCAGACTCAGTAACTTTAATGGTTTTGTCGGGGCAGATGATTATTCGGGAGAACCTGTAATTGTCAGCGTGGAAGTGACGAACGAAGGTAAATTACCGGTTGATTCCAAGGGAGAGGTAAAGAAACTCCCAAAAGATGCCGTTGCGTACTGCATACCGGGAACGGCAGAAATCACAATATCCTATCAAGGTAAAACCTTGTGGAGTAATGAGCTTGATATGGCCCAGTTTGGTGTAGTATTCGGTCTTAATCCATCAATGTTCAGCGATCGTAAAGAGCCGTCTTTCGCAGTGTTCGACTCAACGACCGGCGCCATAAAAGAGATCGGTGCTGCAAGGGATACGAAGTGACAGAATGAGTATGCCGGATATGTTAGGAGCGTCACAAGCGCCATTGACTCTGTTACAATACACTACTGCCATCGGAGAATCGGTCAGAAGAAATCCGGTGCTTCAAGGAGCATGGATTGTAGCCGAGTTGAGTGATGTGAGGGTTAATGGGGGGCATTGCTACATGGAGCTGATAGAAAAAAATCAGCAAGGTCAGACTGTTGCCAAACTGCGCGCCACCATATGGCAATCGCGTTTTCAATATATCAGACATAAATTTTTTGCATCCACCGGAAGAGACATAATCACAGGCTTGAAGGTGATGCTTAATGGAGCCGCTTCCCATCATCCCCTTTATGGTCTCTCGTTTTCCGTAAATGATATTGATCCTTCTTATACTCTCGGGGATATGGAGCGTCTCCGTAGAGAGATTTTGATGCGTCTTGGCAAAGAGGGAGTACTTGAGATGAACAAGTCTCAATATCTTTCCCCTACTCCCCAACGTATAGCGGTCATATCTGCAGAGGGGGCAGCCGGATATGGTGATTTTATGAATCATCTTTCAGGAAATGCCGAAGGATTCGTGTTTTATCCTTTTCTTATTCCCGCTGTGATGCAGGGAGATCGAACCTCGTCATCTGTACGAGATGCGCTTGCGTTTGTAGAGCAGACAATTGATTTATGGGATTGTGTAGCGATAGTCAGGGGTGGAGGAGCCACTACGGATTTAAATGGTTTTGATGACTATGAGCTGGCACGTGCAGTAGCTACGTTCCCCTTACCGGTGATTGTGGGAATCGGGCATGAGCGAGACAGGACAGTTCTCGATGAAATAGCACATACGAGAATGAAAACTCCTACGGCTGTGGCGTCTTTCTTTGTTGACAGGTTAAGGAATACGTATGATGAAACTTTACGTTTGGTGGATTATATATCCAGATATACTACCGAGCGCTTAGCCGGGGAGATGAGAAGGATAGCTAACTGTGAGGCATTGATACCTGCATTGGCAGAAAGCCGTCTCAGTGCAGCGAAAGCTTTGCTTGAACGAGAAATGACTCGAATCCCGGTGCTTGTTTCTTCGCGTATAGCAAGAGCTGAAGGAAAGGTGGATATGTACGCACAGTTGATTATGACATTGTCCGGGCGCACCACTTCGAGAGCTTCCGATAAACTTGATGAGATAAAAAAGCGTCTTGAAGATGGAATTGAGTCAACCTTACGGCAACAAAGACTGAAAATAGCAAATCTTGAAGATATGATATCCGTGCTAAGTCCTTCCAACACATTGAAGAGAGGATACTCCATAACGAGAGTTAACGGAAAGGCAATAACGGATTCTTCTGCCCTGATGAAAGGAACTGTTATCATCACTCAGTTGCACGAAGGCAGCATAAATTCTGAAATAATATGAAAAATACAAATATGGAAGAACAACTTTCTTATGGTAAGGCGATTGCCGAACTGGAGTCGATAGTATCTAAGATGCAAAGCGACGACTGCGATATAGACAGTCTTGCCGGATACACCACGCGTGCTCTTGAATTATTGAAATATTGTAAGGAGAAACTTTTCACCACCGACAGGGAAGTGAAGAAGTGCCTCGAAGCATTGGCAGGAGCAGAATAATGTAACTTAGTATGAAACATTAATAAAATTGGAGGATTCCCGTTGAGGTATCCTCCAATTGCATTTTATCTGAGACTTCAACTCGTAAAAATATCAGATTACTGATCCTTTAGTGCAAAGGTTTTATTATTCCCTGTAATAAATTCGCTTCACGCGGGGAGAGACGGAAGTCAGAATTTCATATGGTATAGTGTCGAGCAAATCAGCAAGACGCTGCACAGGAGCTTGTGGTCCGAATATTTCCACATCGTCACCAACCTTACAATCGATATCGGTGACATCTATCATACATGCATCCATGCATATGTTACCCACTGTGGGAGCATCCTTCCCATTTACTTTTACCGAGATGTTCCCTCTTCCGAAATGGCGATTCATTCCATCGGCATACCCGATAGGAATTGTGGCAATACGTGATTTGCGTTTAAGAACCCCTTTCCTCCCATAGCCTATAGTCTCGTCGGAATCCCATTCCCTTATGGCAATAATAACGGTGCGAAGAGTAGATACAACTGCGAGTGGCTTTTCTACTTCGTATGGTAAAGTGTTGGAACCATAGAGTCCGATACCGAGACGTGCCATGTCGTAATGATGCTGAGGAAATCTTAGAATTCCGGCACTATTGAGGATGTGTCTTTTTACAGGATAAGAAATTTCAGAAATGATATATTCCGTCATATTCTTAAAGGTGTCGAGCTGATGGCTTGTATAATCATCCATATCCATGCAATCGGCTGTGGCGAGGTGAGAAAAAATAGATGACAACCTTACAGAATTTTGATCTTTCAAGGTTTTACATACCTTCTCAAGCTCGTTTTGCAAGAATCCAACGCGATGCATACCGGTGTCGAGCTTTAGATGTATAGGATAATCTTTTATTCCGTTCTTTTCGGCTTCCCTTATCACATCTTCAAGCATTTCCTGACTATATATTTCCGGTTCGAGTCGGTAAGCAAACATAGATTTATAGTTCACTACCTTTGGATTCATAACCATAATAGGCATTGTTATACCTTTTTTACGAAGGTCGATACCTTCGTCGAGTACAGCCACAGCCAGATATGCGGCTCCACAATCTTGCATGGTCTTGGCAATCTCATAGCTACCCGCTCCATAACCCGATGCCTTTACCATAGCTACAATTCCCGTGTCAGCAGGGAGATGGCTCCTGAAATAGTTGTAGTTGCTGACTATTGAATCCAGATTAACTTCGAGCACGGTTTCATGCTTACGTGCTTCAAGCAACTCGTTAATCCGATGGAATTCATATTCCGGCGCTCCTTTAAGCAATATAATTTCAGATACGAAGTCTGAAGTGGATTTTGAACTGATGAAATCATCTATGGATTCAAAAAACTCAGAACCCGGCATAAATAACGAGCTGTTTTTCTTCATCTCAGAACCGATACCTATAAATTTTTCTATACCGGAATCTTTAACGGCTCTCGCTATAGCCTTGTATATATCTTTGCCTGGAGCTGTTTCATGGCGAATATCACTCATTATAAGCACCGGTCTCTGTTCAGGAGTTTTCCTGCGCATCATGAAGTTTATTGCAGGCACGAGTGATGAAAAATCACTTGTATAGGAATCAAGTATGAGGGAACAGTCGTTTATACCTTCACTTACATTCAGCCGAGTGCCAATTTTATGAAGAGTCAGAAATCTTTCCCTAATTAATTCCGGTGATACATTATGAAGCAACATGAATGCCATTGCTCCGGCTGAGTTTTCAAGATCGGTTTTGTCTCTCAATGGTGCCTTAAAAGAATTCTCATTACCTTCATAGATGTATTTCACTTCTACCGGGTGTATATCCGAGAAACTCCCGCATTCTATATATA
>CAZXHO010000238.1:0-4165 GCA_964640365.1 uncultured Sangeribacter sp.
AATAGTACCGGAATGGGATAAAGCCTCTTTCATACTCCTAAAGTGGCATAATAACAGAAGCGAAACCGAGAATAATCTGTCTCCTCTTTTCAATTCTACATGTGATGTCAAATATCTGCTCACAAATATTGAGGGTGATACAATTGACAGTTCATATGCTATCAAACAATACGGTGACAGTATTTTCAGATGTAAACCAAATGAAATGGTGACAGGTTTTGCAATTGCACTTTCTAATATGCATATAGGCGACAGTGTAACAGCAATTCTACCATACTATACGGGATACGGAGCTTTTGGTTCGGGGTCAGTACTACCCTTTTCCACACTGATTTTCCAGATTAAGCTCAAGAGCATATATTCTTTCGATTCCGTTAAAACTGAAGAATAATTTCTAAACCGGGCAAGACAAAACTTTGTTATGCCCGGTTTTGTTTTGTAAACACAAGGGAGGTTAGTCTACACCCGATATTTATTATTTATTGGTATTTTAATCGCTCAAAAACCATTCTTAAGATGAAAGCACGCGCTCTTCTATATATCTCTACTTTATTCTTTCTTCCAGTCATCTCCGGATGTTCGGGATGTACCGAAACTGAACATACTGAAGCCATCACTGCTGAAATCACTGCTGCACAGATGGAAGGTAGAAAATCCGCAAGAAATTTCTTAATCAAAGAATGGAAAGATACCACCGGGCTATCAAAGAAACTTCATGAGACATCTTCTATAAGAGATAATTATTTAAAAGATGGTAAGCCTGAATGTGCTGCAGCCTATGATTCAGCCTTCATATCAACCATAAGAAGCGTAAAACCCGAACTCTCGCGTATCATTCAGAAATCCAAAAGCAATAATCCTTAATAAACACGGATTATTCTTTAACTTTTTTACTCTCTATGCCTATCCCAAACAAGGCAAAATCATAAACAGTAGGATCGTCCGGACGTAGAGTGCGCAGCAAGCCTGTCAGCATCTCAACGCTTTTTCTATCATTAGCTTTTCGATTCAGCAAACCAAGCTCACGAGATATATTCCCCACATGTACATCAAGTGGAATATAAAGTTTACTTTTGGGAATAGATTTCCATACTCCCAAGTCGACAATTCCATCATCACGCACGAGCCACCTCAAAGCCATGTTTATTCTTTTCAATGCAGTTTGATCAAGATTGACAGGTAAACATTGGCTACATGTAGCTCCCGAATTCACATCACACATCACTTTCTGCATCTCACCTACCAGTGTCCAGGATGGAGCTTCGCTTTTTCCGGCACCTACGCTCTTAGAAAACCCGTCAAGACTACCAAAGTCAGTATAAATTTTCCTTAAGCCCCGAAGGAAATAAGATAAATGCTCCCCGAAAAATGTGCGGTGTATATTCCTTCTTGGATCAAGATCCTCATATCCTTCATCCATTACATACTTGTATGGTTCATAGTCCATCAATTGCAACATTCTTTCGGCATCACGACATATCATTTTTCGGTTACCCCATGCAATTATGGCAGAAAGGAAGGCTGTAATTTCAATATCTTGCAGCTTTGAGAACCGTCTCGGAAACTGTACGGGATCTTCTCCAATAAAAGAGGGATTGTTAATTCTCTGAGCTTCAGAATCCAAAAGATCTCTCACTTCACTACTGACAGTTATGATATTAGAATTTTTCATATGACGACAGGATTAAAAGCAACAATTAATTTGCCCTTACAATCACGGGATCAGATTCTCGGTTCATTCTGTCAACTGTAGTGACAACGAAAGTTGAACCGCCTATCTTATCATTTTCATCCGCTACCAACACTTTAGTCATCGGAGTTATGGCAATGATAGTCTGTGGATCATCAAGATCAATCTTTTCAATGGGGAAATATTGATATACTACATATTTCACCACATCTGTCTCCTTCTCTTTTGCACCATTGCGTATACCATTCCAAGTAAGATATGTTTTTCCATTCTCCTTTACAAGCTTGAGATCATTGACTTTTGCAGGCTTAAGAGTTTTATCACCGTAAACGGGTGGTAGAGCAAGCGTGGACTGATATTTCAATGCCAGAGAATCAGCAACACCTTTATAGTTATCTGTCACCCAATAACCGTGCCACCACACATTACCCTGAACATTAGGAAGCTGACGAGAAAGCTTGACCTTAGTGTCCAGTTCATTCTTATCATTGTTCCCCGGATCAGCATTGCTCATTGTTCGCTGCACGTCTTGACCTATATATACATCCACTCCGTGAGCATTGTCATTCCACCATTGCGCAAGATGCCTGCTCGGTGCAGCTTTCATATCAAGTGTCCAATATAACTGAGGAGCAAGATAATCCACCCAGCCGTTTTTAGCCCACAGAAGCACATCTGCATATAAATCATCATAATTCTGAAGGCCGCTACTGTTGCTTCCGCGATTGTCGGAGGATTTATTTCTCCATATTCCGAACGGACTTACACCAAAGCGAACCCATGGTTTTTCAGATTTAATGGTTGTATAAAGCTGCTCTATCAAAAGATCTACATTGTTTCGACGCCAATCATTCCGGTTCATGCCATTACCAAATTTACGATAGCTTTCATCATCAGCCTGAAATTTTTTTCCATTAGCCGGGTATGGGTAAAAATAGTCGTCAATATGGATGCCATCGACCTCATAACGGGAGACTATATCCTTAACTATTTCGCAGATATGGTCTCTGTTCTCTTTATATGCCGGATCAAAAAAAGTCTGTCCGTTAAATTTCACAAACCTGTGAGGTTCTTTTTTTGAAAGATGATCATTAGGAAGAATTTCTTTCGCATTAGATGTTACGCGATAGGGATTAAGCCATGCATGAAACTCCATTCCTCTTTTATGAGCCTCTTCAATAGCAAATTCCATAGGATCCCATTCGGGAGAGGGAGCTTTTCCTCGTTTTCCTGTGAGCCATGAACTCCATGGTTCTATTTCAGACTTATAAACAGCATCCGCAGTTGGGCGTACTTGAAAAATAACGGCATTGCAGCCGGCTTCCTGAAGTTTATCAAATTGATCCTGAATATATTTTTTCGCCTGTGCGGTGTTCTTTTCCTGCCACTGGGTCTGACCAATTACATGAAGCCATGCGCCGCGAAATTCTCTCTTAGGATTTTGAGAATGAGAAATTCCGTATGAACAAAATAGAAGGGAGAGACACAATAAATTCTTAATTATTTTTTTAATTACCATAAATCAATATTTTACAATTTTCGGCTACCTGCATGTATTATTCCTATCGGCTAATATTTGCACGTTACAAGGAGTAGTAGAAATAACCGAACCTTTTAATTTACATAATACAAAATTAACCAAAAAAATTTGTATAGATTAACTTTTGAGATTAGAAAAATTGGAGTTAATTTTGCACCTGCAAAGTAACGCCTTTTCCGGGTGTATATTCTTAATCGACTAACCTTATTACACACTGTTAACCCCATGACAAAAAAAAGATACGATAGCCTGATGTCGGAAGCGAAAGACTACATCATGATTGTAGTCGGCCAAATTTTATACGCTTTAGGTTTCTGTGCATTTATTCTCCCCCATCACATTGTAATCGGAGGAATGGCTGGTCTCGGCACACTTGTATATTTTGCAACGGCAGGAATAATTCCAGTAGCAGTTACCATGTATGGTGTCAATCTAATACTTCTTGGAAGTGGATACAAAATGCTTGGGAAAACATTTGCGATCCGTACAATTTTCGGAGCTACCGGTATGTCGGTATTTATCGGTATATTGGAAGGATATTTTATCTCTCATCCACCTCTCCTTGAAGAAACTGCCATGAGTATTGTGCTTGGTGGAATCCTTTGCGGTCTTGGAATAGGTACGATTTATATCCATAACGGTACATCAGGTGGTTCGGATATCATTGCCGCTATGGTGACAAAAGTTTCAAATGTAAGTGTTGGTCGAATTCTTATGATTGTAGACATGACAATAGTGGCATTTACATTTTTCCTACCGTTTGAAGGAGATATGGAACAAAGGGTGCAGGAAAGCCTTCCCAGAATTATTTATGGTTGGGTCACTATATTTATATATTCCTACATCACTGATATGCTGATAAACTCCAATCGTCAGGCTACTCAATTTGTGATTTTCTCTTCAAAATGGGCTGAAATTGCAAGTTCCATTAATAT
>CAZXHO010000239.1:0-4161 GCA_964640365.1 uncultured Sangeribacter sp.
ATGCTTACCGAAATGGACGGCTTCGGATCGAATAACGGTGTAATAATTCTGGCTGCAACCAACCGTGCCGATATGCTTGATAAAGCATTGCTTCGTCCCGGACGTTTTGACCGTCAAATTTACGTAGATCTCCCGGAACTTACTGACAGGGTAGAAATCTTTAATGTCCATCTTCGCAGAATAAAGGTAAACAGTAAGCTTGATATCGAACAACTCGCTCGCCAGACACAAGGTTTCTCAGGTGCAGACATTGCGAATGTCTGCAACGAAGCTGCCCTGATAGCTGCAAGAAACAATAAACAGGCTGTAGATTGGAACGACTTCATGGCAGCAATTGACAGAATTGTCGGAGGTCTTGAAAAGAGATCAAGAATAATCACTGACGAAGAGAAATTCTCTATCGCTACCCATGAGGCTGGACACGCTACAATCAGTTGGATGACCCAATATGGAAATCCTTTGGTAAAGGTTACGATCGTGCCTCGAGGTAGAGCGCTCGGCGCAGCGTGGTATGCACCGGAAGCAAGGCAGATCATTCCCACACAAGCTTTACTTGACACAATGTGCGGACTTCTTGGAGGACGAGCTGCCGAAGATGTGTTTACAGGACAGGTTGGCACGGGAGCGAGTGATGACCTTGAAAAATGCACCAAAATTGCAAGATCTCTCGTCTTGGTTTATGGTATGAGTGACCGTTTGCCAAATCTTAACTATAATGATTCATCCGGTCAGGAATACGGGTTCACGAAACCCTATTCGGATGAAACTGCCAAAGTGATCGACGAAGAGGTTAAGAGGATAGTAAACGAACAATATGAACGTGCTAAGGAAATACTTCGCAAATATGCTGCCGAACATAACCGCATACGTGATCTACTGGTTGAAAAGGAGGTTATTTTCCACGATGATGTCGAACTTATTCTCGGACCTCGAAAATGGAAATCGCGTACAGATGAAATAATCGAGATTAACAAGAAAGAAGAGCTTAAAAGAGAACAGGAAAAAGCCCTCAAGCAATTAGCTGAGATGAAAAAACCTAAATCTTCTAAAAAGAAATCTTCTTCACAGGAAAATGAGTCTAATCAGGAGGAGCAGACTGAAACAGTAGAAGGCTCCGTTCCGTTGGATACGATTCCGGAAAATCATACTTCTGATGAAAATGATGATGCAGGAACTCCTCCCCCATTTAACAAATAATAATTTTTCGCATTGAATATTATAAGGTTCGTAGCTTTATCCGGTTACGGACCTTATTCATTTTTTATTGATAAGATGATTACTTAAAATATTTTGCAATATTAGTCTTGTTTTTCCATTCCAAACAAAAATTGGTCAAATATTCGCATAAACACAAAACAGTTATCTTACTAAAATTTATTTTTATTAAATTTGTATGTTATTCTGATGTGATATGTGCAAGTAATCTAAACTAATAAGACATTACTGTATATTTCCACAGGATCTATGTTTATGATTAAAGGTCGAATATAATTAATTGGATCCTAAATAATTAATTTAAAAATATGAAATTTAAACAAGTCAATCTGCTGGCATTCATGCTGGCTATGGGAGGTGTTTTAGTCTCCTCTTGCAAAGGAAATAGCGATCAAGCACAGCAGCAAGCTATGGTTCCGGAATTGGCAGTAATGACCGTTAGTGAGTCGGACGCATCGCTTGAAACTGCATTGCCCGCTACTCTCGAAGGAATTAATGACGTTGAAATTCGCCCTCAGATTACAGGTTTCTTGACAAAAGTTCATGTAGAGGATGGTCAATTCGTTCAAAAGGGACAGGTGCTCTTCACCATTGATCAGGTACAACTACAGGCTGCGGTAGATCAGGCACAAGCAGCGGTAGCTGTAGCACAGGCTAACGTGAACACTGCTCAGACCAATGCAAATAATAACAAAATTCTTCTTGATAAAAACATTATCAGCGCTTCTGCTTATCAGACTTCAGCCGATGCCTTGAATGCCGCTAAGGCTCAACTCCAGCAAGCTCAGGCAGGTCTGACTTCTGCTAAGAAAAATCTTTCCTACTCCAACGTGACAGCCCCTGTTTCAGGTTATGTCGGAGCAATTCCTTATAAAGAGGGTACACTCGTTAGTCCTCAAACCTTATTGACAATGCTTTCCAATAATAGCACTATGCAGGCTGTATTTTCTCTCAATGAAAAAATTCTTCTTGAATTTACAGATGGAGGTAAACGTACTATAAAGGATGCAATCAAATCTATGCCCGAGGTATCTCTCAAACTCGCTGATGGCACGGTTTATCCATATAAAGGTAAAATAATATCTGTCTCAGGCGTGATTGATTCTTCAACAGGTAGTGCTCAGACAAAAGCTGATTTTCCAAACCCGGACGGAATGCTTAGAAGCGGTAATACCGGACAGATTCTCATTCCGACAATTCATAATTCAACTATACAAATTCCGCAAAGCGCAACCTTTGAAATACAGGATATGAGGTTCGTTTACGTAGTTGGAGATTCCGCAAAATTACATTCCACACCTATCACCATAGCAGCTGAGAATGACGGTAAAAACTTCATAGTTACTTCCGGACTTAAACCTGGCGACGTGATAGTTACTGAAGGCGTAGGCATTACTGCCAAAGACGGTCTTGTAATCAAGCCTAATACAGGCTCTTCTACCAATGCTCCTTCACAGGCAGCAGAGTAACACTCTCAACTATAAACAGGTTAATACTTGATTTAACAAAACATGAAACTTGATAATTTTATTAATAGACCGGTGCTCTCTACCGTTATCTCGGTTTTTATCGTGATATTTGGTATTCTTGGTCTGTTTAGTCTGCCAATCGAGCAATATCCTGACATTGCTCCTCCAACAGTCAGGGTATCTACGACATATACGGGAGCTAATGCGCAGACTGTTCTTAACTCTGTGATTGCTCCGCTTGAGGAGCAAATAAACGGTGCTGAAAATATGGACTATATGGTCTCCTCAGCAACAAATAATGGATCAGCTTCAATTGAAGTTCACTTCAAGCAAGGTATGGATCCTGACATGGCTGCCGTTGACGTTCAGAACCGTGTTGCTAAAGCTACATCATTCCTGCCGAGTGAGGTTAATCAGGTCGGTGTTATTACCCAAAAGCGTCAGTCATCCATGCTTATGGTAATCGGTATGTATGATCCGGAGGATCGATACTCACGACAATTCATCGACAATTATATGGCTATCAACATTCTTCCACAGATCAAACGTGTTCCGGGTGTTGGTGAAGCCATGGCATTTGGTGCCGATTATTCTATGCGAATATGGCTTAAGCCAGACGTGATGGCCCAATATAAGCTTATGCCGTCAGACATATCTGCCGCACTTGCCGAACAAAACATTGAAGCTGCTCCCGGACAGTTTGGAGAACAAGGAGACCAGAGCTTCCAATATGTTTTGAAATACAGAGGCCGTTTCTCAGAGCCAAGTGAATTTGAAGATATCATACTTAGAGCTTCTTCAGAAGGTCAGATTCTCCGACTTAAAGATGTTGCGGATGTTGAATTAGGACGTCTCTCCTATAGTTTCGGCAACCTTAATGACGGTCATATCGGCTCTTCTGCCATAGTGTTCCAGTCAGCAGGTTCTAACGCAACTGCCGTTATTGAGAGCATCGAAAAGCTTCTTGACGAGGCACGCAAGGATCTGCCTGCAGGTATGATTCTAATGACAACCATGAGTGTCAACGACTTCTTGTTTGCTTCTATAAATGAGGTTGTGAAAACACTTATCGAGGCCTTTATCCTTGTGTTTATAGTTGTGTTCGTCTTCCTTCAGGATTTCCGCTCTACGTTGATTCCTATGATTGCAATCCCGGTTGCGTTGATAGGTACATTCTTCCTTCTGTATATATTCGGATTTACCCTGAACCTCCTCACCCTTTCTGCACTTGTGCTAGCAATTGCGATTGTGGTCGATGATGCCATAGTGGTGGTGGAAGCGGTGCATGCCAAACTTGATCAAGGCTACAAGTCACCGCGAAAAGCTTCTATTGATGCAATGAATGAGATTGCCGGAGCTCTTATATCCATCACCTTGGTTATGATGCTTGTGTTCATCCCGGTTTCTTTCCTTGGAGGAACATCAGGTATTTTCTACCGTCAGTTCGGTCTGACAATGGCAATGGCAATCGGTCTTT
>CAZXHO010000240.1:0-4157 GCA_964640365.1 uncultured Sangeribacter sp.
ACAACATAATTAAATGTTGTTTTTTTATATACTTTCTATTCAACTTTCATAGTTTTTCAGGTGTTTTATAGGAAAACAAACTGTCCTTTGACATTCTTTTGGGAATCCGGTTTTAAGGACTATAATATTACGAAAGAACCATTCTTGCCGGATGGATTATAAATAATGAAATTATAAAATCAGAAATACTTATGGATGATTTAACAAAAACAAAGATGGAAGCTGACAAAGCTTATATCGAGGCACATAAAAACAGTACAGTTCTGAAGATTCTTGGCTATTTATTGGCTTTAGTAATCGGTGGTGCAATCGTTTGTCTGTTAATGGGTATTCTAAAGACTGCTGTAGATTCACTTGTAATTGTCGGAACAATTCTCCTTGTAGCCGCCCTCTTTATCCTCTGGATTTACAACTCCACAAGGGCACATCTTATTGACAGAAGATATAAGGACCTTCTCAAGAAATATGAAAATACAGACAATTCTTCTAATTAATAGAAATCCCTCTTATCAGAAGAAATACTCGGTAATGTGGTCAAATACTACTATAATTTATTGACTGATAAAGAATTTGAGTTATAATAAGTGTTCACAATTATACTATGTGATAAATACGGAAGCTGTAATGCTGCTTGGATAAATGGCAGTATTACAGCATCTTTTTTATGAGTCGGAGCCTTTGATTGAAGAATGTGACATATGGCTTGATCCAAGAGAAAACACAATTTTATTTCCATACTTGGAACTTCTTCATTATTTTTGCACATTATTAGGCATGATATGGAAGAACTTCCCATACAACTTGATCTTGACAATCCCGAATTTCAGCAGGCATACCAGCTGCTGAAAAATACAAATGCAAATATTTTTCTAACCGGAAAGGCAGGTACCGGAAAATCAACATTTTTACGTTATATCTGTAAGAATTTGAATAAAAAATATGTTATACTTGCTCCTACAGGTGTTGCAGCTGTAAATGTGGGAGGAGTCACAATTCATTCATTCTTTCAGATGCCTTTGCGTCCGGTTCCACCGGATGATCCGGAATATTCCATAAGTTCCTTTAAAAAATCTAAGAAATTATCGAAGCGAAAGATAAAGTTGATACGTGAACTTGAATTGATCATCATTGATGAGGTGTCAATGGTAAGACCCGACATGATAGATTTTATTGATCGGATCTTGAGGGCAGTAAAAGGTAATAGGAGAGAACCATTTGGTGGTGTGCAATTATTATTTGTAGGTGATATTTTTCAGTTGGAACCTGTTGTCACAAATGAATCAAAGACAATTCTTGCACAATATTATTCCGATTATTTCTTTTTTAATGCCCGTGCTTATGAATCTGCGCAGCTTGTTGCGATAGAACTTAATAAAATATATAGGCAGTCTGATTCTAAGTTTATAGACTTACTCGATAGAGTCAGACTTAACAGGATGACAAGGCAGGATTTTACACTATTAAATTCCAGAATAGACAGGAACGAGTATAAGAGTCAAGAGGATGATAAATTTTCAATCACACTTGCTACAAGGAGAGACACGGCATCAGCAATCAATAGTGAACGTCTTGAGTTGCTCCCGGGGGAAGAGACCGTTTTTCATGGAGAAATAAATGGTGAATTCCCCGAAAAAATACTACCTACAGACCTGGAACTAAGACTAAAAGTGAATGCACAGGTCATGTTGATTCGTAATGACAGGGATAAGCGCTGGGTGAATGGCACAATTGCTCGAGTACATAAACTTGGCAGTGAGTCGATTCAGGTAGAACTTGAAGATGGGAGGGTGGAAATTGTAGAAAAAGAGGAATGGAGAAATATAAATTATGTGTGGGACGAAAAGACTAAAAAGATAAAGGAAGAGGTAATAGGGACATTCACCCAGTTCCCACTAAAGGCCGCATGGGCAATGACAATCCATAAAAGCCAAGGATTAACTTTCAATAATGTAACAATCGATATGTGTGGAGGAGCATTCTCTGCGGGTCAGACTTATGTAGCCTTAAGCCGTTGCCGGAGTCTTGAAGGGTTGCGCTTTATAAATCCGATACAAAACGGAGATGTGAAAGTTAGCCGGGTCGCGGTTGATTTCAGTAAGATTTTTAATAGTCAGGAAACGATTGAAAATGCTCTAAAAAAGTCAAGAGTAATTGAACTCTCAAAAAGAGTTCGACCTCTTTTTGATTCCGGAAAGTATACTGATGCCATTGAAACGCTCTATGAAATTGATTCGTTGGCAAATATTTTTTCCAATAGTAGTGTAAGGAGGTTGCTTGCGAGAGCGCTTGGAATAATCAATAAGCTTAAGAATGAATTAAAAACTAAGAATAAATTATTAAGAGAACTTTCTAAAGAATTTACAGATCTGGGAGAAATAAGTATTGCTGACAAGAATAATCCGGATGCAGCTCATAGAAATTATTTGAAGGCTTATAAATTGGATCCTTCAAATAAGGAAGCTAAACTTGGCTTGGCTCGAACACTTATTATATTGGGAGAATATAAGAAGGCAAGCGAGATATTGAATGAAATATGTAAGCATTCTAAATCATACAGTAAAAAAGCCCACATTATTATGGGTGATATGCTCAGGGAGATGAAAGATTTTTCAAATGCCGCAATCCATTATCAAGCAGCTTTCAATATTAATCGAAATGATAAAGATCCGATTATTAAGCTCATTAATTTATATGAAGAGGCAGGAATGAATGAAACTGCCGATTTGTATAAAAAATGGTTGGAAGAATTTGAAGAAAATTAAGAAAATTATATTAGAAACATCATAATCCTTTAATGAAGGCGTTATATTAACATTATGGAATTATTATCTGAATATCATATCGAAGGGCTGTTTGTAGGTCTGTGTACCTTTATTATAATTGGCGTTTACCATCCTTTGGTGATTAAAGGCGAATATTATTTCGGGGCTAAAATTAAATGGTGGTTTCTTTTAGCCGGTATCCTCTTCTTAATCGGCTCCTTAGCTATTGATAACATTGTTTGGTCAGCGCTTCTTGGAGTAGCATCTTTCAGCTCATTTTGGAGTATAAAAGAAGTTAACGAACAAGTGGAGAGGGTAAAAAAAGGATGGTTCCCGGCAAATCCGGAAAGGGTTGAAAAAGAAAAAAAAGAAAATTTGACTAAAAGAAACCTTCAATAGGGCAAGGAATTCTATATTTGATTACTTTATCCAAGAACATAATTCATTTTAGTGGCTCTAAGTTTGGTATGATAGATTTAAGCTCCTAAAAGAGATAAGATTGAATGTCATCATTATAATTTGGTATCTTCAATACAAACAATAGGTCTGACTCCTCTACAGTGAATCAGACCTTAATTATAATATATTGTATTATAATAATATTAGGAAAGTACATCAATCTAAGAATCTTGAAGTCAGGCCTTCATAGAAATCAATGCGTCTGTCTCGAAGAAACGGCCACCAATGTCTTACATTCTCTGTTCTTATCTTATCTATTTCCACTATCGCCTCTTCCGGCTCATCTTCTGGAGCCATCGTTATAATTTCACCCTTTGGTCTGGCAACGAAACTTGATCCCCAGAAATCTATACCTGAAGTTTGACCGGAAGTATCTTCCTCAAATCCACATCTGTTTACACTAATTACCGGAATACCGTTTGCAATGGCATGTGCTCTTTGGATTGTTATCCATGCTTCTCTCTGACGGTTCTTTTCATCTACAGGATCATCCGGATTCCAGCCGATGGCTGTTGGATATATTAGCATTTCAGCACCTTTCATAGCCATGATTCGAGCTGCTTCGGGATACCATTGGTCCCAGCATACGAGTACTCCGAGTCTTCCTAAAGATGTATCAATGGGTTCAAAGCCTAAATCACCGGGAGTAAAATAAAATTTTTCATAAAAACCCGGATCATCCGGAATATGCATTTTTCTATATTTCCCGGCTATGGAACCGTCAGATTCAAAAACTATAGCCGTGTTATGATAAAGTCCCGGTGCTCTTCGTTCAAAAGCACTCGTGACAAGGATAACGTTATTATCCGCTGCAATTTCAGAATAAAATTTAGCAAAGTCTTCTATTCTTGTGGCGTAGCGGAAATTATCCACATCCTCATTTTGACAAAAATAGAGAGAATCATGCAATTCTGACAAAACAACAATTTTTGCTCC
>CAZXHO010000241.1:0-4149 GCA_964640365.1 uncultured Sangeribacter sp.
CCTGTCTCTCTTACACTGGTGCTTGACAGATGGAGTACCTCATGTACTGACAAGGAAACTAATCTGATCAAGAAAGTGCCTAAAGAATCTGAAGTTTCTAATCTGCTTGGACAACAAATCTGGACAAGTATTTCAGACAAGACTATACATTGGGCACATTCAGTTAACTATGATAAATTTGATGAGGGCACTTCTATCTACAGAAAATCTTACGAGGAATTGGTCACAGGATTTAATGGTGATGAATTGGTACACGAAACGACAAGGTCTGCTGTAGATGCTTCTAAAACTGATGGTAGACCTTGCGTGCTACTTGCCGGTCACTATCGTTCAGGAGGTGCAGATCTTCCAACTTTTTATGTAAGCGTTTCAGATAAAGGAAATGTATTTTTTGCTTCGGAAGGACAATATCTTGAATACATTGCCCCGGCTGTAAACTTCATTTATACCAAAAATGATGGAGAGAGCTTACACTTAATTAGTGAGGAAGAGTTCAAAAATATAATAGTTTTAAAAACACCGGAAAAAACAGTTTCAAGAGTGAGCGACCGTTATGTCATTCCTCATGTAAGAGAGAATGCGGTAGGTTCATGTTTCAAGTCTGATGGAAGTCCGTATGAAGTTGAAGAACTTAATCGGTTGCTCAACATGAAGTTTGGAGTGATTGAGAAATTTTTAGACGGCAAATGTGTATTTGTAATTCCTGTGGAGCATACAGTAAATGGTACAGAGCATATCTATGGAATCGTACGTAATCATCAGTATGACATCATAATTAACTCTGTAAGTGGGCTTGGACTGGGAGTCGGCACAACCAATGGGGGTATAACTGAAATGGAGGCCTCTGCCTTGGATAGAATCTATTCTGTAGATGCTACACTCAAAATTACTCCGTGGGTTCTTATTTCAAGCGGGGTAGACGTAGGAGGTCGATAGCAGCTTTAAAAATAATTGTTTTTTCTATATAGTTTAAGAGTAGCATAGGGAAATTCTAAACATTTGGTATGTTTACGTGGTTTTATAATAGGAAGATTTAAATAGTCTTTCTTCTAATTTAACTCCTCTTGTAGTAGACAATTTATTTTTACCACATTTAAGGAGGATGAAAATAAAATTTACCACTATGTCGAAATTATCTTTAAGAAGTGTTTTAATGACACTTTCTATTATTTTAGGAACAATAATTATGAAAGCTCAAACATCTTACATCTTTCTTGCACCCGGTGTTGAGGAAGTGGAGGCAACCGCTACAATTGATGCTCTCCGAAGAGCAAACATTCCTGTAACTCTCGTGGCAGTATCAGATAATTTGCAAGTTAAGGGAGCCACCGGTCAAACCCTTGTTGCGGATTCACTGATTTCAGACGTCAATACAGAAAATGCCGATTGGCTAATAATTCCCGGTGGAGATCCCGGAGCACAGAATCTTTTTGCTAATGATGAAGTAAAGGCAAAAATATTGGCTCACTATCAAAAAAATGGACGCATCGCTTCGATTTGTGCCGGTCCGGCCGTAGTATTGGCACCTCTTGGAGTTCTTAAAGGCAAGAAAGCTACTTGTTATCCAGGTCTGGGGGATGCTATCAATTCCAATGGTGGAGAATATGTTGAACAAACAGTTGTTATTCAACCGAACCTGATTACCTCTGAAGGTCCGGGCACTACTTTGCCTTTTGCTATTGAGATAATTCGTGCGACAAAGGGTGATAAGGCAGCTGAAACAGTTGCTTCCGGAATGCTTGTCAAAGAATAATTAGTTGATTTTATAATGATCCGGGATGCGGTATCAAAGTCGCTTCTCGGATCTTTATAAATTAATATCTCTTCCACCATATTCTATATTCCATTTGCTATATCACGGTGTAATCTTATTATGACCCGATAGATAATTGATTCACACTTCCTTATTTAAAGAATTTATGGAACAAAAAACTAATCCTCTTGCTTCACATCAGGTTCCTAAAGAGAACAATATTAAGAAATCACTTAAACAGAAACCTAACCAAGTTGGTGCGAGGATTGTAGCATTCGTTGCGGTCTTTTGCCTTCTTGCGGCGCTTGCCGTAGTAAGAAACGGTTCTCTTTTTGGCGAGGATGCAAATAGCTTTTTCTTCTCCGGTAAAACTGCCATTGTCGATAAGCAAGACTCCGTTAGTGCGCTTGGCTATAACGGCACGCAAGAAATTATAAATACTACTGAATTAGGAAAGGATATTGCAGGATATGCCGGTCCGGTTCCTTTGGAGATTTATGTCACAGACGGTAAGATAGATTCTATAGTTGCACTAAGTAACTCAGAAAGTCCGAAATTTTTCGCTCGTCTTGAATCTTCAGGTCTCACCCATGCATGGGATGGAAAAACTCTTAAGGAAGCTCAGACAATGGATATTGATGCTGTTTCAGGTGCCACTTATTCCTCAAATGCTTTTATTGCAAATGTGCGCGCGGGGGCTGCATTTGCCGAAGGTTCCAAAACTGCAACTTCCGGCCATGTCTCTGTAACTTCAATTGCTGTATTAATTGTGATCTTGACAGGGGCTATACTACCTTTATTCATAAAGAAACCTGTCTACCGTCTTATCCAACAATTGTTAAACGTAGCAGTTCTTGGCTTCTGGGCCGGTACTTTTATAGACTATGCTATGATGCTTAATTTCTTTTCAGGAGCACCTCGCATGACATTGAGTTTCTTTATAACTCTCATTCTTCTTATCGTCGGACTTATATATCCACTCTTCAACAAGCCAAATTTCTATTGCACTTGGATATGTCCTTTCGGTTCTCTGCAGGAACTTGCAGGTAAAGTGTGTAAAAAGAAATGGAAAATGTCTCCTAAACTTGTTAAGGCGCTCGATAATTTCCGTGAGTTGTTATGGATTGTGTTATTAGCGTTCCTTTTCATCGGTTGGGCTACAAGTTGGATTGATTATGAGATTTTTACAGCCTTCATCGTAGAGTCTGCTTCTTGGATTATTATGGCAGTGGGAGGACTATTTGTATTGCTGTCTCTGTTTATCAGCCGTCCTTTCTGCCGTTTTGTCTGTCCTACAGGTTCACTTTTGAAACAAGCGTGAATCCTGCCTTTTAGAATTAAATAAATTTCTATTAAAAAAAATCTATCATGAAAAGTTATCATTGGATAATGTTGCTATTGGCGATAGCACTTGTCATAGTTTCAGTACGCCTTGCGGCAGTCTCTTCTTCTGAGGAAAAGGATGTGAACGCGTCTGACGCTGTGATTGATTGTATCATGACACGTGCAAGTGTGCGAAGTTATACTGACGAACAGATTAACGATAGCCTTGTAAATAAAATTCTTCGTGCCGGGATGGCTGCACCAACAGCTGCCAATCAGCAACCCTGGCAATTTATTGTAGTAAACGAGCAAAATCTGAAAGATTCCATTACTGCGGCTTTTGAATATACCAAAATGGTTGAGAAGTGTAGTTTTGCCGTTGTGGTCTGCGGAGACATGGATAACCTTTTCAAGGGGGATATTCCTGATGGAGGTTTCTGGGTAGAGGATTGTTCAGCTGCCTCAGAGAATATGCTTCTTGCAGCTCACGCACTTGGCATAGGTGGAGTATGGTGCGGCATTTATCCGCTTAAAGACAGGGAACAACGTCTGCGTTCAATTCTTAATTTGCCCCCCAATCTTACCCCTCTTAACGTAATGGCTTTCGGTTATCCTGCACAACCGGTAGCGCCTAAAGATAAATGGATTCCGTCAAAAATTCATTATAATGCTTTCTGAGTTATGGAACGTATGATGCGACGTTTTAAACAACAGCTCTCAAAGGAAGATGCAGATATGATTCTATCTAAGGGTACTAACGGAGTGCTCTCACTCGTTGATGCTGATGGGTCACCTTACGGTGTGCCCGTCAGCTATGCTTATGATGGGGAAGGTCATATCTATCTCCATAGTGCCTTGTCAGGTCACAAAATTGATTGCATAACATCTGAATCTCGATGTTCTTTTTGCGTGATTGCTCAGGATCACATTATACCTGAAGAATTCACCACTTATTTCAGAAGTGTTATCTTGTCAGGAAAAATTCACATAATCAACGAAAGGTCCGAAATAAAAAGGGGATTGGTACTGTTATGTGAAAAATACAGTCCCGGAATTGATTATACGGATGAAAT